>NZ_JBICCO010000091.1:0-27517 GCF_043119405.1 Achromobacter sp. 413638 | reverse complement strand
CCCCCCCCCCCCGCCCCCCCCCCCCCCGCCGTCCGCCGGCGCCGCGGACGGCATTCGATGCAGCGAGATCGGCGCCCCAACCCTGCTCAAGGCCTCACCCGAATCCCATGAAACTGCTCAACCTGCTCCTGCTTTCCGCCGCCTGCTGCGGCGCCGCCGCCCAGGCCGCGGACAGCTATCCGACCAAGTCGATCGAACTGGTCGTGTCCTACCAGCCTGGCGGCGGCAGCGACAGCACGGCGCGCGCCATCGCCGACGCCGCGCGTCCGCTGATGCCCCAGTCCGTGGTCGTGCTGAACCGCCCCGGCGCCAGCGGCTCCATCGGCTGGTCTTATGTGGCCGGCTCCGACGACGGCTACCGCCTGATCCTGATGACGCCCGAGATGCTGGTCGTGCCGCTGATGGGCATCGGCAAGGTCACCGTCGGCGACTTCCAGCCAATCGCGCGCTTCACCGACGACCCGTCCTCGATCACCGTGCGCGCCGACGCGCCATGGCGGACCGCGCAGGAGTTCATCCAGTACGCGAAGGCCAATCCCGGCAAGGTCACGTTCTCCAACGCGGGCAACGGCACCATTCCTCACGTGGCCGCCGGCGCCTTCGCCGAGACGATCGGCGCACAGCTGGAACACATCCCCTACAACGGCTCCGCGCCGGCCATCATGGGCCTGCTGGCCGGCGACGTGCAAGCCACCACCGTGGCCTATGCAGAACTGCGCCAGTACGTTGAAAGCGGCAAGCTGCGCACGCTGGCGGTGATGTCGGAAAAACGCGTGGCCGGGCTGGACGCGCCGACCTTGAAGGAGCTGGGCCACGACCTGCAGTTCAGCGTGTGGCGCGGACTGGGCCTGCCCAGGAACGCGCCGCGAGAGGCGGTGGAGAAATGGCGCGCGGTGTCCAGGGAACTGGCCACTTCGCCCAAGTTCCAGGAAACCATGACCAAGCAGAACCTCACGCCGTCCTATGCCGACACGCCGGCCTTCATCGCCGACATCGAGCGGCAGAATCAGGCGGTCAAGACGCTGATGCCCAAGCTGAACCTGAAGCAATGAACGCATGAAGACGCGGCCGGCGGCGGCGCCATTTGCCGCCGGCCCGCCGCGCGGGTATGTTTGAGGGCCCTCCCGCCGCCAGACGAGACCCCGCCGATGTCCTCATCCCCGCCCGCCGTGAACATCTCCGCCAACGCCAGCGACTGGCGCGGCCAGGCGCTGTCGAACTTCTGCCTGTCGCCCTTCGTGCTGGACGGCGCGCTGTACGCCTCCATCGAAGGCTTCATCCAGGGCATCAAGTTTCCCGAGGGCGATCCGGTCCGAGCGGCCGCGTTCCAGGCCAGCGGCTGGGACGCCAAGCGCCTGGGCGACGGCGCCCGCCGCGATGCCGTGCACTGGCAAGGCGCGCGCATCGCCTATGGCTCGCCCGAACACCATCGCCTGATCGAACGCGCCATCCGCGCCCGCGTGTCGCAAAGCACCGGACTGCGCCAGGCGCTGGCGTCCACCGCGGGCGCGGCGATCGCGCATGAGACCGGCGCGCCCGAGTCGCCCGCCACCTCGCTGCCCGCGACGGTGTTCTGCCACATCCTGGAGACACTGCGCGAGGACATCCTGGCGGGCACGCTGCGCGAGGAGGGCTGAAGCCGGCTTACCATCGGTAGCCCGCGTCCACCATGCCGCCGTAGCCGTGCTGGCCGCCCCGACCCTCATAGCCAAAAACGTGCCCGGCCACTAGCAGCCTGTGACTGATCCGCCCCTCGGCCCCCAGGGTCAATTCCAGGCGGTCGCGCGAGGACGCGGCGGCCAGCGTGTTGGGCCCCATCCGCACGGACGGCGTATTGAAGCGGTGCAGCCAATCCAGTTCCATGAACGGACGCACCGCCGGCGCGCCCGCAATGGCCGCGGGATACATGCGCACGCCGGCATGCGCGTCCCAGGCGCCGGGGTTGCCTGCGCCCATGCGGGTCCCTTGCAGCACGGCATCCTGCGCATCGTAGTGGCTGTAGACCAGCTGGACGTGCGGCTCGACAACGAGCGGCCCCAGCGGCGAACGCTCGGCGAAAGGCTGGAGCGCATAGCCGGTTTCGGCCGAGGCGCTCCACACCGTGGAGTCGTAGCGCGCCGACCCCAGTTCGCTGTCGATCCGGTTGTTGAAGCGGCCGTACTGCAGCCAGCCGTCGACATAGGCGCCCATGCGGCTGGCGTCCTCCTGGTAGTACGTGCCATACACGCCCGCCGAATAGCCGGAGACCTTGCCGCGCGCCCGCGCCTGCGCCATCGTGCCACCCGGCAGCGCCAGGCTGGAGGTGGATGTGCTGCGCGCGCTGCCGTAGCCGCCCATGAGGCCCAGGTGCACCGCCCCCTTGCCGCCCAGCGGCGCGGTCAGCAGGTCCCCGCCCAGCTGCACGATCTGGCTGCTGCGCTCGATCCCGACACGGCCTTCGGCCATGCGCAGTCCGCTGTCCTGGCGGCCCTGCACTCGCGTCCAGATACCGCGATACGAGGCTCCACTTTCTGTCGCGGCGTCCCTGGCCTCGCCGCAAGCGCCGCATGACGGCACGCGATCGTGCTGGCCATGGGTGAAGAACGCGGCGCTGGCCAATTGGTTGCCAATGTAGGCGCCGCTCTCGGGCGACACATTGCGCCAAGACGCGGCGGCTGGCCGCGAGGCGGGCGCCTGCGGCTGGACGGCAAGCTGCGGCGTCATTTCCTGCCGCTGGGCGGGCGCCGGCGGCGCGGGCGTATAAGGCGCGGAGGTCAGATACCAGTCTGGCGCCGCGCCGCCCTGACCGCCGCGTACCAGGCTGTATTCGTAGCCGTTCACGGCCAGCGTGCCGGCGCCCTGGCGAAAGCCGGTCGAGCCCGCATCCAGCCGGAAAGCATCCGGCGCCGTCGTGCCGCCATGGATCGTCTGCACCACCCGGATGCCGTGCGTCGTCTGCGCTCCGCTCCCGCCGGCGTTGAGGATGCGCAGCGAGGCGCGGCCAGTGGCCGAACCGCCATCGATCACCAGCCGGTCCGTGGGCGAAGCGTCATCGCCCAGCCGCGTATTCAGCACCAGTAACCCGCCATCGATGTACTGATTGACTGTCAGGGTCTTGAAGCCGCCCTTGGCGCCCGGCGCCACGAACGCGACCGTGCCGGCGTTGTCCAGCACCGCCAGCGAGGAATCGGCGCGCACGTTCCAGACGCTGGACGCATCCAGCGCCAGACGGTTGACGCGGCCGCCGCCGCGCTCGATCAGCGCGCCAGTCAGCACCGAGCCGCGTCCGAGCGTGATGTCCGCGCTGCCGCTTTCGATCAGCACGTCGCCGCTCAGCCGGGAAGCCGCGGCGTCCAGCTGGATGCGCCCCGTGGCGATATCCGCGTTCGCAACGCTGCCGCTGGGAACGCGCAGGTCGCTGGCCTGCCCGGTGGATTGCGAGCGCAGCAGCACGCCCCCCTCGAGCGCGCCTGCGCTACGCGCATTGATCTCGGCGCCGTCCAGCGAAAAAACATGATCGCCGCCAGCGGCCAGCAAGGCCACGCCGTCCTGCGTCTCCACGCGACTGCCGCGCGTCAGCGTGATGCTGTTCCGGCTGCCCGCCTGGACCGCGTAACTGGAAATGCCGCGCGCGTCCGCGCCCTGGACGCTGATGCGGGTATTGGCCAGATCCAGCCTGCCATCGCTCACCACTTCCGCGCCAGAGGTGCCCCGCGCCTCGGTGCTGATGCTGCTGCCGGAGGCCGAGATCACGGCTGCCTTTCCCACCACGAGCAGGCCGCTGGCCAGATAGTCATGCGTCAGGATGGATGAATCCGTCAGATCGATCCTGGCGCCGGCGCCGCTGGCCACCGCCCCTAGCGCGCCCGCGCCGAAGGTTTCGACGCGCACCCTCGTGGCATTGATGTTCGCGGAGTCATGGAGCGGATCGGCCTGCAGCCCGATAGCGTCGCCGCCATGAGTGGTCACCGAGCTGTCCTGCAACGAAACGGTGCCGCCGCGCACACGGACGCCCCCCACTTTGTTGCCTGGATCCGTCGTGCCCGTCGTGATGCTTATGTTGCTGCCGGTCACGGTGTTGGATTCACCCGACAGGAAAATCGCCGGACCCGGTCCGTCATGGATGATCGTGTCGCCCGGATTGATCACGACGTGGCGATTGGACGAGGCTGGGGTCACAATGACGGCGCTATGGCCGACAAGGGGAACCGTCGCCAGGGCTGCGCCGAGCAGCCCCAGCATGAGGGAAGGCGGATGTTTGGACATGGCGAGTCCTTTCTGGATTGGGCGGGCATCTCATGTCTCCACCGAGCCAGCTCTATCAAGCCTTACTGAGGATGTGGCCGTGTCCGCGGTGGCCGATGCAACAGTTCGGACGATCCCAGCATTTCGGACTCAGGAACATCAGACGGTTCTGAATCACTTCGGCCAGTCCGCGCGCCCGGCCCACCCCACTGCGCCCAACTGCCTGCGCGGCCCGCCCCCACCGCCCGTTATCCGTAGCCTTCCATAAGGGGAAATGTGAGCATTTCCTCGCTTGCTACGATGACGGGAAGATCGGCCCCCCGGAACCGGAACTTGATCCATCCCGTTGTTCCCTCGCCCTGAACTTTATTGCCTCGTCTGCTTCCCGGGCCAGTCGAAAATCCTTGATCAGCTGGAAAATGGTCTGTTCGTTGGCGTTGACGGAACCGCCCTTCCCGTTATCCGACGACATGCCTTGCAGGTCCTTGGAGAAACTCCGGAACTTCTCCATTTCCTTGTTCAGCTTTCTTTTCAGCGCGCCGCTTTTCGTCTCTTCATCGTTGGCCTCTATATTTTTCGTCAGCGCTTGCTCCACCCGTTTGATACTTTTCAGCTCTTCGATGATGAGTGCGCTGGCCAGGACTCGCAACTCCGACTTCCTGTCCTCGGACACAATCGTCTCCAGCTTCAAGTCGGCCAGCGCCTTGGTCACTGCCTTTCCGACGGGCTCGTTCAACCGCTGGTGGAATTGCTTGTTGTCATCCTCGCCGAGGTCATTGTTGTCTTCATCTCTCGGCAGGGCGTTGCCCACGTCCATCGCCAGCGCTTCGTCCCCGCCGACATCTTCAAGTGCTTCATGCACGACGCGCTCCACGACATGCGCGTACAACAGGACCGATACGGAAGGCGTATCGAACAACGCCTTGCATTGCGCTTCCAGCGCATTCTCGAACTTATCAATGCTGCGCGTACCACGGCTGGACACGACTCTCACCAAGCCATCCAGGCCTGCGCCGATGCCAACCAGGGTAGTTGCCCAGGCCGCCCACCCCTCCCAGCTTTCAGGCTCCCTCAAGCGGTACGCGCCGATGACGGCGCCCGTGCCCGCCGACAGGGTGGCAAGGACGGGCACGATGATTTCGTGCAGTTGCCGATGCAGGCTGGCGTTGTGGTTCATGGCTGCCAGGCCGGCCAACAGATCCTTGCGAATATCCAGGACTTGCCCAAGCCATCGCTCGAGCTGGACGGGATCATCCTTCTTCGGCGCATTGCCGGACTCATCCGCGAATTCCGTGAGCTTCTGCGACAGGCGGCCCAAATCGTTGAACAGCTTGTCGCTCAATTGCCTGAAGGAAGCGCGGCGGAGGGAACGGAGGTCTCCAGGCCGGCCTAGCCAACTGTTCCTTTTGTCATACAGCTTTGTCGCCGCGCGTCCCAATTCGCGGATCTTGGACTGATCGCCCTCGTTGACGCGGCCGAGAAAGCAGACTTTATGGAGCCTCAGCGTCCCGTTCGCGTGCTTCGAGACCCTGCCCTGCGGCGCGATAACGACCCTGAATTGATGCCCGCCCACGCTGAAACGACCGTGACCGACAGGCCCCATGCCGTCCGTGCCTGTCGGGATGCTTGGCGGGAGTCCGCCCAGGGGAATGGAAACGCTTTCCATGAACACGTATCCGGATCTTGACTGTTGAATAAGGAACAGGAAATCCGGCAAGGTTCCAGCGTCATGACCTTTCCGCGTCATGGCATGACGCTGGCTCAGGAAGAAAGCAGACGCAAAAAAGCCGGTACGCTTGCGCGATACCGGCTCTTGCCGATGATGTCGGGTGCATCACCGAGAATTCGACCACATCAGTGGTCGGGGCGAGAGGATTCGAACCTCCGACTCCTGCGTCCCGAACGCAGTACTCTACCAGGCTGAGCTACGCCCCGATTTTGGCAAATCCCACACTTCAGACTTGCGCACTTGCTCTTACTACCAACTTGCTTCACTACGGCAGGTTCGGCATCACTGCCTCACCGCTTTTTTCGCTAGCGATCTCTGTTCACCGCGAAAGCGCAGAATTCTAACAGAGATTTTTGGAAAACGGAAATGGGGTAGTTCGACAGGGCATTGCGGGCCAGTTCGGCCTCGGCTTCGGCGGCCTGCATGGCGTGCTCCAGCGCGTCGGTGGCCTGGATGGCGGCAGCCACGGCGGCGAAGTCGGCGTCGCCCGTCTTGATGGCGTCGCGGATCAGTTGCTGCTGCTCGGGCGTGCCCACTTCCATGACACGGATCAGCGGCAGCGTGGGCTTGCCTTCGCGCAGGTCGTCGCCCACGTTCTTACCCAGCGCCGCGGCGTCGCCGCGATAGTCCAGCACGTCGTCGACCAGTTGGAAGGCAGTGCCGACGTGGCGGCCGTAGGCGGCCGCGGCGGCTTCCTGCTCGGGCGTGGCGCCGGCCAGCACCGCGCCGACCTGGGCGGCGGCCTCGAACAGCTTGGCGGTCTTGTAGCGCACCACCTGCAGGTAGCGTTCCTGCGACACGTCGGGGTCGTGCACGTTCAGCAGCTGCAGCACCTCACCCTCGGCGATCACCGTAGTGGCCTCGGACAGGATGCTCATGATGCGCATCGAACCGGCCTCGACCATCATCTCGAACGAGCGCGAATACAGGTAGTCGCCCACCAGCACGCTGGCGGCGTTGCCGAACACGGCGTTGGCGGTGTCGCGGCCACGGCGCAGGTCGGACTCGTCGACCACGTCGTCATGCAGCAGCGTGGCGGTGTGGATGAACTCCACCACGGCGGCCAGCAGCTGGTGATGGGTGCCTTCATAGCCCAGCGCGCGCGCCACCATCAGCACCATGGCAGGACGCATGCGCTTGCCGCCGGCGCCGATGATGTAGTCGCCGATCGTGCGGATCAGGACCACCTCGGAATTCAGCCGGCTGCGGATAACCGCATCGACGGCTTTCATATCGTCTGCAATGGGAGCGATGAGCGCGGGGAGATTCAAGACGTATCCGGATTGTGAAGCGAGCCGCGTGGCGGACTCTTACCGCAAGGGCCCCGTCCGGCAGGCGGTCGGGGAGGATTCGACCGGGGATTATACGGGCTGGCCAAAACAGGGACGCGTCTTGTCCGTCCCTGGCCGCTCCCTGGACGGCGCCCGCGCGTATTGTCTTGTTGGCCGGCCCCGCCGCCATGCCTGGCCCGCCCAGCGTGCCCCCCCCCTGTTCCAGCCATCCCGATCGCGGCTCGCATACCGTCGCGTGACATTCGGGCCACGCCGGCCCGCGCGATCGCCCTGCGCCGCGCCCCGACCTCAGCCCGTGGCGACCCCCGCCAGCAGCCCCCGCCGCGCCAGGCTCGCGTACAGCGCCCGCAAGCCGAAGTCCCAGGGAGCAATGGCGGTGCACTCGCCCACCTCGTTGACCAGCGCGCCCAGCGGGCCGGAGGCGATCTCGACGCGGTCGCCCATCGCGTGGGTGAAGCCGCTGCCCGGCCCGTGCCGGTCCTGCGTGGGCGAGAACATGGTGCCCAGGAACAGCATGCAGCCGTCCGGGTACTGGTGGTGCGCGCCCAGGGTCTGGCGCACCAGGTCCAGCGGATCGCGGCTGATCTGGCTCATCAGATTCACGCCGGCCAGCGAGAAGCCGTCGGGCCCGTCGATGCGCAGCGCCACCTCGGCGGCGCGCACGCTGTCCAGGGTGAAATCGGCGTCGAACAGCCGGATGAAGGGGCCGATGGCGCAGGAGCCGTTGTTGTCCTTGGCGCGGGTCAACAGCAGCGCGCTGCGCCCTTCCACGTCGCGCAGGTTGACGTCGTTGCCCAGCGTCGCGCCCACGATCTGGCCGCGGCTGTCCACGGCCAGCACCAGCTCGGGCTCGGGGTTGTTCCAACGTGACTCGGGCAGCACGCCGATGCGGGCGCCATAGCCGACCGAGGCCATGGGCGGCGCCTTGGAGAAGACCTCGGCGTCCGGGCCGATGCCCACTTCCAGGTATTGCGACCACTGGCCACGCGCCACCAGCGCTTCCTTCAGCGCCATGGCCTCGGCCGAGCCGGGCCGCAGCCGCGACAGGTCCGAGCCGATCAGGCCCTGCAGGCGTTCGCGGATCGCGTCGGCCTGGCCGGCATCGCCGCCCGCCTCTTCCTCGATCAGGCGTTCCAGCAGGCTGACGGCGAAGGTGACGCCGGCGGCCTTCACCGGCTGCAGGTCGCAAGGCGCCAGCAGGCGGGCCGGGCCGCCGGCCAGACTGGACGCCAGCCAGTCGCGCGCGTCGCCCAGCGGCTCGCCAGGCGCGAACCGCGCCAGCTCGACGCGGTCGGGCCGCTCCAGCAGGTCGGCCATGGTCGGCGTCACGGCGGTGATGTCGAACATCCGGCCGCCGCGCACCGCCACCACGCAGGGGCCGTCCTGCGGCGCCGGGCGCCAGACGCGGCCGACCAGCAAAGCGCGGTCCAGGTCGGCGGGCAGGTGATGATCGGGAATAGTGGAAGCAGCCATGCGGGTTCCTTGGGTCCGAGTTTTGTCCGGAGTTGGTCCGGTCCCAGGCGCGATGCGCCAGGGACTGCGTCCGAGTCTAGGAGCGGCTTGCCATAACGTCCAATATGCTAGATTTCTGTTCAACCTATTGGACATTCATGCCTGACACCGCCGACGTTCCCGCCATCCGCCGCGCCCACGACATCCTCAGGACGCTGGCCGCGCAACCGGGCCCGGTGAAGGCCTCCGAATTGATGCGGGTCTGCAACCTGCCCCGCAGCTCGCTGTACCTGCTGCTGGACAGCCTGGAGCGGCGCCGCTGGATCGAGCGCCGCGAGGGCGGCTACATCGTCGGCATCGAGCTGATGGCGCTGGGCGCGGCCTACCTGCGCCACGACAGCCTGCAGACCGCCTTCCACCGGGTCGCGGCGGAATTCGTGGCGCGCTGCAACGAGGTGGTGCAGCTGGCGGCGCTGGACGGTTTCGAGGTGGTCTACCTGGCGCGCGAGGACGCGCGCCGGCCGGTGCGGCTGGTGTCGGATCTGGGGCTGCGGCTGCCGGCGCACGCCTGCGCGCTGGGCAAGGCCATGCTGGCCGGGCTGGATCCGGCCGAGTTGGACGCGCGCCTGCCCGCCAAGCTGGCCCGAGTCACCGAACGCACGCTGGCCACGCCCGAGGCGCTGCGCCGCGAACTGGAAGAGGTGCGCCGCGACGGCCTGGCCCAGGACCGCGAGGAGGTCACGGCAGGCCTGGTCTGCTTTGCCGCCTATGTGGGCGTGACGCCGCTGGGCAAGCGGCTGGCCGTCAGCACGTCCATTCCCTCTGACCGGCTCGATAATGCCCACCGGCAGGCCGCCATCGCCGGCATCCGTCAGGTGGCGCGCGAGCTGGCGAAGCTGACCGCCGCCCTGCCGTGAGGCCGGCGCGCCACAGCTAAACCCTTAGCCCGCAAGCGCTTTTTGACTTTCCATGGCAGGCGGGCTAATATCCCGGATTCGGCTATTTCCTAATGGCCGAATTACGTCGGCACGTTCCGCAGCCCAAGCCCAGCCTGGATCGATCATCAGATCAGGCAGCGTCCGGTCAAAACCCAGTAGTCAGGACGGACGGCAAGAGCGAAGGCGCCGCCACTTTGCTGCATGCCATGCGCCAAGCATGTGTGTCAGCGAAGCCGGCAGTCGGACAGGCCTTTTTACCTATTTAAGGAACACCCCATGTACGCGGTCGTAAAAACCGGCGGCAAGCAATATCGCGTTGCTGCTGGCGAAAAACTCAAGATAGAACAGATACCGGCTGACATTGGGCAAGAAATCACCCTGGACCAAGTGCTGTCCGTGGGCGAAGGCGACCAACTAAAAGTTGGTACGCCTCTCGTCGCCGGCGCCGTGGTCAAGGCAACGGTTCTTGCGCAAGGCCGCCACGACAAGGTCAAGATCTTCAAGATGCGCCGTCGCAAGCACTATCAGAAGCATCAGGGCCACCGTCAGAACTACACCGAAATCCGCATCGAAGCCATCACGGCCTGAGAAGCGACTCGGTACCACATTAGCAGGAGCTAAACATGGCACAGAAAAAGGGCGGCGGCTCTACGCGGAACGGACGCGACTCAGAATCGAAGCGTCTGGGCGTCAAGGCATTCGGCGGTGAACTCATCCCCGCCGGTTCGATCATCGTGCGTCAGCGCGGCACGCGCTTCCACGCTGGCGTGAACGTCGGCATGGGCAAGGACCACACCCTGTTCGCGCTGATCGACGGCAAGGTTCAATTCGGCTTCAAGGGCGCGTTGAACAAGCAAACCGTTTCGATCGTCGCCGCCGAGTAATTCGGCCAGGCACGCTCTGCGACGCGGCCCGGCCGCGTCGACGAACGGCGAAAGCCCTGCCGCATGCGGCGGGGCTTTTTTATCGCCGGCCCATTTCGGGCAGAATGGTTGATGGCCCGGCCATGAACCACCCGGCTGCCGCCCTTATCGGCGCAGTCCCACACATACTTCACGCGCAGACATCATGAAATTCGTAGACGAAGCCACCATCGAAGTCGTCGCCGGCAAAGGCGGCAATGGCGTGGCGAGCTTTCGCCGCGAAAAGTTCATCCCCAAGGGCGGCCCGGACGGCGGCGACGGCGGACGCGGCGGCACCATCTTCGCCGTGGCCGATCGCAACATCAACACGCTGATCGACTTCCGCTACGCGCGCCTGCATCGCGCCAAGAACGGCGAAAACGGCCGCGGCTCGGACCAGTACGGCGCGGCCGCGCCCGACATCACGCTGCGCGTGCCCGTCGGCACCGTCATCCATGACGCCGAGACCGGCGAAGTCCTGTTCGACCTGAACCGCCACGAGCAGAAGGTCGTGCTGGCGGCCGGCGGCCAGGGCGGCATGGGCAACATCCACTTCAAGTCCAGCGTCAACCGCGCGCCTCGTCAGTGGACGCCTGGCAAGGAAGGCGAGCACCGCTACCTGCGCATGGAACTGAAGGTGCTGGCCGACGTGGGCCTGCTGGGCCTGCCGAACGCCGGCAAGTCCACGCTGATCACCCGCATCTCGAACGCCAAGCCCAAGATCGCCGACTACCCCTTCACCACGCTGCATCCGAACCTGGGCGTGGTGCGCACCTCGCCGTCGCGCAGCTTCGTGGTGGCGGACATTCCCGGCCTGATCGAAGGCGCCTCGGAAGGCGCCGGCCTGGGCCACCTGTTCCTGCGGCACCTGGCGCGCACGCGCGTGCTGCTGCACCTGGTGGACGTGTCCACGCCCGATCCCGACGCCGATCCGGTCGAGCAGGCCGTGATCGACGCCCGCGCCATCGTCGAGGAACTGCGTCGCTACGATCCCGAACTGGCCGACAAGCCGCGCTGGCTAGTGCTGAACAAGCTGGACATGGTGGCCGATCCCGAGGACACCAAGCAGCGCTTCCTCAAGCTCTACGACTGGACCGGCCCGGTGTTCGGCATCTCCGGCCTGTCGGGCGAAGGCACGCAGGACCTGATCTACGCGCTGCAGGACTACCTGGACGCCGAGCGCGAAAAGGAACAGCTGGCGCAGGACCAGGCCGACGGCACCTACGTGGCCGAAGACCCGCGCTTCGACGACACGCGCTCGGACGCCGCGCCCAAGGGCGGCCAGACCGGCGGCGACGAATAAGCCATAATCGCAGCTTCATCCGATTACGCCTCTTCGCGCCGCAGTCCGCCCTGATCATGTCTGCCGAATCAACCGCCGTATCCGTCGTCTCCAACGCCCAGCGCATCGTCGCCAAGGTGGGCTCGTCGCTCGTCACCAACGAAGGCCGCGGCCTGGACCGTGCCGCCGTGGCCCACTGGGCCGCGCAGATCGCCGCGCTGCGCAAGCAAGGCCGGCAGGTGGTGCTGGTGTCCAGCGGCGCGATCGCGGAAGGCATGGCGCGACTGGGCTGGCGCAAGCGTCCGTCGGTGATGCACGAGTTGCAGGCCGCCGCCGCCGTGGGCCAGATGGGCCTGTGCCAGGCGTATGAGGCCGCCTTCGCGGAACACGGCCTGCGCACCGCGCAGATCCTGCTCACCCACGAAGACCTGGCCGACCGCCACCGCTACCTGAACGCCCGCAGCACGCTGTTCGCGCTGCTGCGCCTGGGCGTGGTGCCCATCGTCAACGAGAACGACACCGTCGTCACCGACGAGATCCGGCTGGGCGACAACGATACGCTGGGCGCGCTGGTCACCAACCTGATCGAAGCCGACACGCTGGTCATCCTGACCGACCAGCGCGGCCTGTACGATTCGGACCCGCGCAAGAACCCCGACGCCAAGTTCATCTCGCACGCGCAAGCGGGCGACGCCGCGCTGGAAGCCATGGCTGGCGGCGCCGGCAGCGGCATCGGCACCGGCGGCATGCTGACCAAGGTGCTGGCGGCCAAGCGCGCCGCGCACAGCGGCGCGCATACCGTGATCGCCTCGGGCCGCGAGCGCGACGTACTGACCCGCCTGGCGCAAGGCGAGTGCATCGGCAGCGAGCTGCAGGCGGCGCTGCCGGTGTGGTCGGCGCGCAAGCAATGGCTGGCCGATCACCTGCGCCTGCGCGGCCGCGTGACGCTGGACGACGGCGCCGTGCAGGCCCTGCTGCGCGAAGGCAAGAGCCTGCTGCCCATCGGCGTGACCGCCGTCGACGGCGAGTTCGGCCGCGGCGACGTGGTCGCCTGCGTCGACAGCGAGGGCCGCGAATGCGCGCGCGGCCTGATCAACTACTCGGCCGCCGACACCCGGCGCATCCTGCGCCAGCCTTCATCGCAGATTGCCCGCATCCTGGGCAGCATGACCGAACCCGAGCTCATGCATCGGGACAATCTGGTCGTCCTGTAGCGTCCGCGCCCGCCTGACCGCCCCGCGCCAGCAGGATGTAGCCCCACCCGCGCACCGCCAGTACCGGCAGGTCGATATCGAGCCGCCGCGCCTTGCTGCGCAGACGCGAGACCAGCACGTCCACGCGGCGCACGCTGTCCCGCTCGACGGCGGCGTTGCGCGGCAGGAAACGCTCGCGTCGCAGGCAGTGGTCCGGCGCATTGAGCAGACGCACCAGGAAGGCGCGCTCGGTCGCGGTGAGCGGCAGCCGCTCGCCCGCCGGCCCCGCCAGCACACGCGCGTGCATGTCCACGCGCCAGGCCGGCGCGGGACGCCCAGCGCCCTGCAGCCGCCGGCACAGCGTGCGCAGCAGCGCATCCCATTCGGCCATGCTCATGTCCGGCGCCGGGCAAGCGTCCGCGCCCGCGTCCATGGCCGCGATGCGGGCCTGTGCGCAGGCGTCGGCGTCCTGCCAGGCCAGCGCCGCGCCCGGCGCGGCCCGGCGCGCGGCGGCGATGGACAGCGAAGGATCATCGTAGCGATCGCGCAGCACGATCGCGTCCGTCACCTGCCCGGACAGGCATTCGAGCAGCGCGTTCACCGATGCGAAGCAATGGACGCGCCAGCGCAACTCACGCAGATTCTTGGCGAAATGATTACCCGCAATTTCATCGGATTGCACGACAAAGACGGTGCCTCTGTGCCACATGATCAACCCCTAACAGGCATATTACCTAAGTGATACTTATAGCCACCAAGGTAAATTCGTGGCAAGCTTCAATCGCGCTGTGAAGACATTTTCAGACCGACTGAAGCACGCACGTCTCCTTCGCGGCTACACGCAAGAGGAGCTGGCGCGGCTTGCCCGAATCTCGCAAAGTGCAATCGGCAGCTACGAAAGCAGCCTGCGCCAATCGAGCCGTTCGGCGCGCAAGCTGGCCCAGGTGCTGAAAGTCGAACTCGAGTGGCTGGAAACCGGCAAGGGCTCGATGGAGTTGCCGCTGGACGGCTACGACCTCAGCAACACGCTGCCGCCGGTGAACGTGGCCGAACCGGCGCAGCGCGCGGGTCGCAAGCCGCGCCCGCAAGCGCCATGGCCCTTTCCGAATATTTCTCCGTCGCACTTCGACGCGTTGACGCAGGACGAACGGAACATGCTGGAAGCGCTGGTGCAGACCTACATCGAAACCGCGCAGGCGCGTCGCAGCCTGAAGCCACGCCGCAAGCAAAACTAGCAGCGCCGCCCTTCCCGCTGGCGCAACAGCACAAAGCCCCCTTTGCAGGGGGCTTTGTGCTTAACGGCGGACGCGGTTGCATCCCGCGCGGCCGGCCAGGCGTGCCGGACTCAGGGCTTGGCCGCCGGCGCCGTGACAGGCGCGGTGGCCGGCGAGCCACCGGCGGCCGGCGCGGACGAATCGCCACGGATGCGGGAAGCGATGTCGGCGGCCGCCTTCGCCGACGGCACGCCAAACGCCAGCACGCCGCGATTCAGCGGCTCGCCGATGCGCGGCGCGGCGATCAGCTCGCGGTCCAGCACCAGGACCAGCATGTTGCCGACGTTCTTGCTGCTGATGTCGTTGAGCTTGCGCGCGCCCGATTCCGAGAAGCGCAGGCCGACGAAGTTGTTGCCTTCGCGGTCCACCAGCTGGGCGGCCTCGGTCAGGTCGGCGCGCGTCAGCACGGGTTGCTGTTCCATGTAGAGCTTGCCGTCGGGCAGCGTGACTTCCGTCAGGCCCGGGCCGGCCTGGGTCCTGGCCACATAGAACTCCACCACGGAAGCCGTGGCCGAGGGCGACTGCTGTTGCTGTTGTTGCTGGCCCGTCTGGGGCGTCGCGGCGGCATCGCCGGCATTCTTGGTCGGCGCGGTCTTGCAACCCGCAAGCGCCAGGGTCAGGACCATCAAGGCGGGCGCCATGTTGCGCAGGGTCAGTTGCATGCTCGTTTCCTTCTTTGAGTAGTCTTCAGACCGGACGGCGGACGTTGCCCGCCGCAATTGACGAAAAAAGTGTACAGAACCTGATTGCCCCTGTCTCGGCAGTCTGATTCCAAATGTAAACCAGTAATACCACGCGTCGACCGCTCGCATCTTGCGCCGCAGCATCGACCACTTTGGCGGCCGGCCCCCGGCAGGCTCTATACTTCGCTTTCGCGCAGGGGTACTCGTCCCGCCCGCAGGGCGCCGACGTGTTGAGAGAGTCCCTTCGTACCAGTACGGATAATGCCGATGCTGGGAGCCGTATTTCCGCCACGCCATCGCGCGCGGCGGGGATTCATTCCCGATCGGCTCCAAACCATTCGCTTGGAGCTTTCCATGAACGCCAATCCCAAATTCCTGGCCGCCACCGCAGAAGTGGACTCGGCCGCCGTCGCGCCGCTGCCCAAATCGCGCAAGGTGTACGAGACCGGCTCGCGGCCCGACATCCGCGTGCCGTTCCGCGAGATCGAGCAGGCCGACACGCCCACCATGTTCGGCGGCGAGAAGAACCCGCCGCTGACGGTCTACGATTGCAGCGGCCCCTACACCGACCCGGACGCCAAGATCGACATCCGCCGCGGCCTGCCCGAGCTGCGCCGCGCCTGGATCGAAGAGCGCGGCGACACCGAGCTGCTGGCCGGCCCGACCAGCGACTATGGCAAGGAACGTCTGACCGATCCCAAGCTGACGGCCATGCGCTTCGACCTGCGCCGTCCGCCGCGCCGCGCCAAGTCGGGCGCCAACGTCACCCAGATGCACTACGCGCGCCGAGGCATCATCACGCCGGAAATGGAATTCGTGGCCATCCGCGAAAACCTGCGCCGCGAGCAGTACCTGGAAACGCTGCGCGCCAGCGGTCCGGATGGCGAGAAGATGGTCAAGCGCCTGCTGCGCCAGCATCCGGGCCAGTCCTTCGGCGCAGCCATCCCGTCGGCCATCACGCCCGAGTTCGTGCGCGACGAGATCGCGCGCGGCCGCGCCATCATCCCGGCCAACATCAACCACCCGGAAATCGAGCCGATGGCCATCGGCCGCAACTTCCTGGTGAAGATCAACGCCAACATCGGCAACTCGGCCGTCAGCTCCGGCATCGGCGAGGAAGTCGAGAAGATGACCTGGGCCATCCGCTGGGGCGGCGACACGGTCATGGATCTGTCCACCGGCAAGCACATCCATGAAACGCGCGAGTGGATCATCCGCAACTCGCCCGTGCCGATCGGCACCGTGCCGATCTACCAGGCGCTGGAAAAGGTCGACGGCAAGGCCGAGGAACTGACCTGGGAGATCTTCCGCGACACGCTGATCGAGCAGGCCGAACAAGGCGTGGACTACTTCACCATCCACGCCGGCGTGCGCCTGCCGTTCATTCCGATGACGGCGGACCGGATGACGGGCATCGTCTCGCGCGGCGGCTCGATCATGGCCAAGTGGTGCCTGGCGCATCACAAGGAGAGCTTCCTGTACGAGCGCTTCGACGAGATCTGCGAAATCATGAAGGCCTACGACGTCAGCTTCTCGCTGGGCGACGGCCTGCGCCCGGGCTCGGGCTACGACGCCAACGACGAGGCGCAGTTCGCCGAGCTGAAGACGCTGGGCGAGCTGACCCAGGTGGCCTGGAAGCACGACGTGCAGGTCATGATCGAAGGCCCCGGCCACGTGCCGATGCAGATGATCAAGGAAAACATGGAGCTGCAGCTGGAACACTGCCACGAGGCGCCGTTCTACACGCTGGGCCCGCTGACCACCGACATCGCGCCGGGCTACGACCACATCACGTCCGGCATCGGCGCCGCGCTGATCGGCTGGTACGGCACCGCCATGCTCTGTTATGTGACGCCCAAGGAGCACCTGGGCCTGCCGAACAAGAAGGACGTGAAGGACGGCATCATCACGTACAAGATCGCGGCGCACGCGGCCGACCTGGCCAAGGGCCATCCGGGCGCGGCCATCCGCGACAACGCGCTGTCCAAGGCGCGCTTCGAGTTCCGCTGGGACGACCAGTTCAACCTGGGCCTGGATCCGGACACGGCGAAGGAGTTCCACGACGAGACCTTGCCCAAGGACTCGATGAAGGTGGCGCACTTCTGCTCCATGTGCGGCCCGCATTTCTGCTCGATGAAGATCACGCAGGACGTGCGTGACTACGCCGCGTCGCAGGGCGTGAGCGAGAAGGACGCGCTGGAAAAGGGCATGCAGGAAAAGTCCATCGAGTTCGTGAAGAAGGGCGCCGAGGTCTATCACCGGCAATAAGCGCCGGGCGGACCGCCACGCCTGACAGAAAAAACCGCGCCGCCCCTTGCAGGGCGGCGCGGTTTTTTTGTCGCCGGACGGCGCCGGGCGCTCTCATCTTGAGACGGCCGGCTCGGGCGAACGAGCGCGACGAGATGCCAGAAACGCGGCCTGGCGACGCTAGCGAGCGGCCGCCTACAGCAGCTTGCCCGGATTCATGATGCCCGCCGGGTCCACCAGGCGCTTGATCTCGCGCATCAGCCGCAGCTCCAGCGGATCCTTGCTGTGCAGGAAGTGATCGCGCTTGAGCTGGCCGATGCCGTGCTCGGCGCTGATGCTGCCACCGTATCGGTTGACCTCGTCCAGCACCGCGTCGGTGATGGCCGCGCCCTGCGTGGCGGCCCAGTCGCGCGGCGCGCCGGCCGGGCGCGACAGGTTGTAGTGCAGGTTGCCGTCGCCGAAGTGGCCGAAGACGAAGGGGCGGATGCCGGAGAACTGCGCCTGCAGCCGGGCCTGGGCCGAGGCCATGAAGTCCGGGATGCGCTCGATGGGCAGGGACACGTCGTGCTTCAGGTGCGGGCCATCGGCGCGCTGCGCCTCGGAGATTTCCTCGCGCAGCTTCCACAGCCCTTGCAGCTGGGCCAGCGAGGCCGACACCACCGCGTCCAGGCACAGCTCGTCTTCCAGCGCCTGGCCGATCACGCTTTCCAGCAGGGCGTTCAGCGCGGCCTCGTCGGCCGAGTCGGCCAGCTCCACCAGCACATAGGCGGGGTAACGCTGGCCGAAGGGTTCCTGCACGCCTTCGGCGTGCGTCAGCACCAGGTCCAGGCAATCGCCCGAGAAATACTCGAAGGCCTGCAGGCGCGCGCCGCACTTGGCGTACAACAGCTCGAACAGGCGCAGCGCCTGGGCCGGCGACTCCACCGCCGCCAGCACCACCGAGCGCACGTCGGCGCGCGGGAACAGGCGCAGCGCCACGGCGGTGATCACGCCCAGCGTGCCTTCGGAGCCGATCAGGAGCTGCTTGAGGTCGTAGCCGGTGTTGTCCTTGCGCAGCGTGCGCAGGCCGTGGAACACCTCGCCCGTGGGCAGCACGGCTTCCAGGCCCAGCACCAGCTCGCGCGCCATGCCGTAGCGCACCACGTTCACGCCGCCGGCGTTGGTGGCGACGTTGCCGCCGATCTGGCTGGAGTCCTCGGCCGCCAGGCTCAGCGGCAGCAGCCGGCCGGCGTCCTGCGCCGCGCGGCGCAGATTGCCCAGGATGCAGCCGGCCTCGGCCACCAGGGTGTTGGCGATGGTGTCGATGCCGCGCACCGCGTTCATCCGGTCCAGGCTCAGCACCACGTTGGCCGCGCCCTGGTCGGGCGTGGCGCCGCCGCACAGGCCGGTATTGCCGCCGCGCGGCACCACCGGCACGCCGGCCTGCTGGCACAGCGCCAGGCAGGTGGCGACCTCTTCGGTGCGGCGCGGGCGCACCACTGCCTGGGCGCGGCCGTTGTACAGGCCGCGCCAGTCGGACAGCCAGGGCGCGATGTCCTGTTCAGCGGTGGCGACGGTGTCGGGGCCCAGGGCCTGGACCAGGCGTTGGGCGAAATCGGTTGAACTCATGAGAGGTGCCTGGAAACGGTGGAACTAGCGGTGGAAAGCAGGACGGGTCAGAAACGAATCGGGTCGATGACGGGACAGCGGTGCGCTACGGCGCGTCCTCCGCCAGCGCCAGTTGCAATCGCGCGGCGGCTTGTCGAAGGTGCCCCACGGCCGCCTGGCGGGCGGCGACGGCGTCCTGCGCGCGGATGGCTTCGAACACCGCCACATGCTCCTGGTGCACGGCAACGCTCAGCCCGGCCTGCTTGCGGCTGTTGGCGCGCGCCGCGCCCACGGCCTGGCGCAGTTGCAGGTTCAGATAGCGCAGCAGGTCCGCGTAATGACTGTTGTGCGTGGCGGCGGCCACGGCCAGGTGAAACGAGATGTCGTTTTCGACGCCCTGCTCCGGATCTTCGAGGTGCCGCTCCAGCCGCGCCAGCGAGTCGGCCATGGCGGCCAGGTCGGCGTCGTCGCGGCGCAGCGCGGCCAGCGCCGCGGCGCCGCCTTCGAGTTCCATGCGCAGTTCGTACACGCTGGCCAGTTGTTCGCGACTGGCGGCGATGCTGTCCGACAGCAGGAAGCCCTGCGCGCCGGTGCGCGAGGTGACGGTGCAACCGGAGCCCTGGCGGCTCTGGATCAGTCCCTGCGCGCGCAGTCGCTCGGTGACTTCGCGGATCACGGCGGCGCTGACGCCGTACTGTTCGGCCAGCACGCGGCCGGACGGCAGTTTGGCGCCAACGGGATGCACGCCTTGGGCGATGTCGGAGGCGATCTGGCGGGCGACCTGTTCGGTCAGGGTCAGGGAAGGCGTCAGCATGCCGCGATTATAGGCAGACTTTTCAGGTTATCTGATAACTTTTCTTGGCAGCGTCCGATTTTCCCGGCGAACGAGCGGCGTCCACGACGGCGCAGTCCGGGTGACGGAGAACGCTGCCCTGGCCGGGCCCTGCCCTATTCTTGCCCTATCGTGGCCCTATTTTGGGCCGATACCGCGGCCCACCTCAGGCCGCCACGACGTCGCCTTCCTGTTGCGCGGTGTCGTCCTCGAACGCTCCGGCGACGGCGCAACAGCGGCCGCCCTGCGCCTTGGCCCGGTACAGGGCGGCGTCGGCCGCGTCCAACGCGGCCTGGGCGTCGCGGTTGTTGCGCGAGATGATGCTGATGCCGATGGACAGCCCCACGCTCACGCGCGTGCCGTCGGCCAGCGCGATCGGATGCGAGACGTCCTGCAGCAGGTGTTCGCCCAGCCGCAACGCGGCCGGCGCGTCGATGCCGGTGACCAGCACGATGAATTCGTCGCCGCCCATGCGCGCGGCCACATCGTCCACGCGCAGCATGCCGCGCATGCGGTCGGCGATGGTCTTGAGCACCTGGTCGCCGGCGGCATGCCCATGGGTGTCGTTGATGATCTTGAAATCGTCCATGTCCATGTACAGCAGCGCGGCGGGCGTGTCGTGCTCGCGCGTGCCGGAACAGATGCGCTCCAGCGCCGACTGCAGCCCGGCCCGGTTGGCCAGGCCCGTTAGCACGTCCTCGCTGGCGCGGCGGTCGTTCTCGCGCTCGGACAGCATGGTGGACACCAGGATGCGGTTCAGCCGGTGCGAGGCGATGCTCATGCTGACCAGGTAGAACGGGATCTGGATGAAGACGATGGCGGTGACCGCCTCGCCGGTGAACAGCGCCCCCAGACACATCGGCCCCAGGCTCAGGAAGATCATCGCCGCGACCAGCCGGGGCGCGCCGTAGTTGCGAAAGCAGATGCCACCGGCCATCGCGCCGCAGGACACGCCGGCCAGCGTGGCCGAAAGCCAGTCGCCATTCAGGAAGGTGACGAAGACGCCATAGCCCACGCTGAAGGCCCACAGCAGCGCCAGCAGGATGTAGACGTCGGTATGCGTGTTGCCGCCGTGCCGCGCGGCGCGCAGCGCCGAGCGCAGCACCATGACCCGCACGGCGGCCAACGCCAGTTCCAGGATGAGCCAGGACAGGTACAGCGGCTCGGGCCGGCGCCAGGCGACGATGCCGGAGATGAGCACGGTATTGATGACGCCGCCGGCGAAGATGGGCAGCGTCCCGAACAGGCTGGCCAGCAGCGCCGCGCGGATGTCGGCGGGCGTGCCATGGCCGGCGTGGGTCAGCCAGCGCGTCAAGCGCCACTTAGGCAAGCTGAACTTCAGTCCCGTATCCACCACTCTCGCGCCCCCGGCCCGGATCCACGGGCAGGCAGCGGTTATAGCAGGGATTTTTCAGTCCATACATTGGCCGCAAGGCCAATAGCATGCCGGTGAAACCGGCTGAAGCCGATAAGGCACGGCGTGAATTTTCAGGCGGGCCGGTGTCCGCAGACCGGACATTCCGGGTCGCGCTGCACATTGACGCTGCGCCACTGCATGGTGCGCACGTCCAGCCATTGCAGCCGGCCCGACAGGCTTTCGCCGACGCCGGACAGCAGCTTCAGGGCCTCGGCGGCCTGCATGCTGCCAATGATGCCGACCACGGGCGCGAACACGCCCATGGTGGCGCAATTGGCCTGCTCGACGTCATCGGCCTCGGGGAACAGGCAGTGGTAACAGGGCGCCTTGTCGTCGCGCAGGTCGTAGACGCTGACCTGGCCGTCGAAACGGATGGCGGCGCCCGAGACCAGCGGCTTGCGGTGCTCGACACAGGCGCGGTTGATGGCGTGGCGGGTGGTGAAGTTGTCGGTGCAGTCCAGCACCAGGTCGGCGGCGGCCACCGCGTCGGACAGGGCCTGGCCCTGCAGGCGCTCGACGCGCGCATGGACGCGGGCCTGCGGATTGAACGCCGCCAGCATGTCGCGGCCGGACTCGGCCTTGGGCCGGCCCACGCTGGCCGTGGTGTGCAGGATCTGGCGCTGCAGGTTGCTCAGTTCGACGACGTCGTCATCGGCCAGCGTGATGTCGCCCACGCCGGCGGTGGCCAGGTACAGCGCGGCGGGCGAGCCCAGCCCGCCCGCGCCGACGATCAGCACCCGCGCCGCCAGCAGTCTTTCCTGCCCCTCGATGCCGAGTTCGTCGAGCAGGATGTGGCGGGCATAGCGCAGCAGTTGCTCGTCGTTCATTTTTCCTTGCTGGGCTCGACTCCGGTCGGCGTGATCTTCATGCGCTGCGCCGGGCCGCCGACCTTGGCGTCGGCCTTGGCCTGGGCGCGGGCCGAGCCCTTCTGCACCGGCTTGCCGGCCAGCAGGTTCAGCGCCTGCTGCAGCTGGAAGTCGTCCTTGCCGCCGAATTCGAAGATCTTGGCCGGCAGTTCGACGTTTTCCTGGTCGGCGCTGGATTTCACCTCGTTGGAGGTCTGCTGGTTCGACAGGTGGCGTTGCAGGTCGGCTTCGCGCGGCAGGCGGAACAGGTCGCCGTCGGCGGTGTCGGCCACCACGTAGTCGGGCTCGATGCCGGTGGCCTGGATGGAACGGCCGCTGGGCGTGAAGTAGCGCGAGGTGGTG
Organism: Achromobacter sp. 413638; assembly: GCF_043119405.1. Taxonomy (NCBI): domain Bacteria; kingdom Pseudomonadati; phylum Pseudomonadota; class Betaproteobacteria; order Burkholderiales; family Alcaligenaceae; genus Achromobacter; species Achromobacter sp. 413638. The sequence goes on along the minus strand of NZ_JBICCO010000091.1, from coordinate 5,257 downwards.
AGCTTGACCGCGGTGCTCTCGGACAGCGGCAGGATCACCTGCACCGAGCCCTTGCCGAAGGTACGGTTGCCCAGCACCTTGGCGCGCTTGTGGTCTTGCAGCGCGCCGGCCACGATCTCGGATGCCGAGGCCGAGCCGACGTTGACCAGCACCACCATCGGCACGGTCTTGGTCCAGGCCGGCAGGCCCGACAGGTAGTTGCTTTCGCCGCGCGCGTATTCCGACGGCGAGGCCAGGTACTTGTGGCGGGCGTCGGGCGTGCGGCCGTCGGTCGAGACCACCAGGGTCTCGGGCGGCAGGAAGGCGCCGGACACGCCGATGGCGCTGGTCAGGAGGCCGCCCGGGTCGTTGCGCAGGTCCAGCACCAGGCCCTTGGGGGCTTCCTTGGCGCCCAGGTCCTTGAGCTGCTTGGCCAGGTCGGAACCGGTCTTTTCCTGGAACTGGGCGATGCGGACGTAGCCGACGCCGTTGTCCAGCATCTTGCTGCGCACGCTGCGCACCTTGATGATGTCGCGCACGATCTTCAGCACGATGGGCTGGGGACGATCGGCGCGCATGATGGTCAGCGTGATCGGCGACTTGGGCGCGCCGCGCATGAGCTTGACCGCTTCGTTCAGCGACATGCCCTTGGTGGGCGTGTCGTCGATCTTGATGATGAGGTCGCCGGCCATCACGCCGGCGCGCGCGGCGGGCGTGTCCTCGATGGGAGAAATGACCTTGACGAAGCCGTCCTCGGCGCCGACCTCGATGCCCAGGCCGCCGAACTCGCCCTGCGTGGCGGTCTGCATTTCGCGGAAGGCCTCGGCGTCCAGGTAGGCCGAGTGCGGATCCAGGTTGGACACCATGCCGGAGATCGCGTTGCTGATGAGCGTCTTGTCATCAACCGCTTCGACATAGTTGTTCTTGATCGCGGCGAAGACGTTGCTCAGCTGCCTGAGCTCGTCCAGGGGCAGCGGGCTGCCGCGCTGGGCCACGGCGGATACGCCAACGCTCAGCAATACGCCTGCCACCGCACCGGTGGCGATCAGTCCGAAACCGCGAAATTTGCGAGTGCCCATGCACACTTCCCGAATTTTGTTTTCGCCGGAGGGAGCCGCAAGCCTGCCGGCTGTCCTACGGATGTACCAACGAGTGGCTGCCAATAATGTACTGAACTGGTACTGATCTACTGCGCCAGCCACTGGGCCGGGTCGACAGGAGCGCCACGATGGCGAATTTCAAAGTATAGGCCGGATTCCACTTGGCCGCCGGTCGCCCCGACCAGGGCGATGGTGTCGCCGCCGCCAACCGGATCGCCCACCCGCTTGAGCAGGCTCTGGTTGTAAGCATAGACCGTCAGATATTGCTGCCCATGATCCACAATGATGAGGTTGCCAAAACCACGCAGCCATTCGGCGTAGACCACCGTGCCGGGCGCGACGGCCTTGACCGGCGTGCCCTCCGGCGCGCGCAGCACCACGCCGCGCCAGACGCCGCCGTCGGGGCGGTCGACGCCGAATCGGCCCTGGACCTGCCCGCGCACCGGCATGGGCAGGCCGTGCTTCAGGCCGTTGCCGCCGCCGACCACGGGGCGCGTCGTCTGCTGCGACACGGATGCGGTCCGGGTTGGAGTGCTGTCGGCTTCGACGGGTTCCGGCTTGGATTCCGGTTTTTTCGCCGGTTCCGTCGGCCTGGCCGACGGCGTGTCGGCCGGACCGGTCAGGCGGGTATGCGACTGGCGATCGGCCGGACGCAGGCCGGCGGCGTCCGGGTCGGCCACGGCGACCGGTCCGCGCTGCTGGCGGGCGGCGGCCTCGACCTGCTCGCGCGCCCGGGCCGCGTCCTGCGCATCCTGCGCATCGCGGTTGCGGCGCGCGTCGGCGGCAGCGCGGCGCTCGGCCTCGGCGCGGCGCGCTTCGTCGGCTTTCCTGCGGGCTTCCTCGGCGCGACGCTCGGCCTCGGCCTTCTTGCGCGCTTCCTCGGCCCGGCGCGCCTCTTCGGCGCGGCGCGCTTCCTCGGCCTTCCTGCGCGCCTCTTCCGCGCGACGGGCTTCCTCGGCCTGCTTGACGATGGCCGCGTCCAGGTCGGTGATCAGGCGCGACAGGCGCTGGTCGTCCCGGCCCAGCTTGTTGGCCTCGGCACGCTGGGCGGCGATCTGCCCTTCCAGCTGGGCCAGCAGCGTGGAGCGCTCTTTCTGCTGGCCGACCAGGGCGGTCTTCTGCTCGGTGGTCTCGGCCACCACTTTTTCGATCTCGGCGCGACGGGCGTCGGCCTTGCCTTGCAACGCGGCCAGCCGGTCGATGTCGGCGCGCAGCGCCTGCACCGCCTGGGCGCGGGCCTGGGACACGTAATCCAGGTAGCCCAGATTGCGGCCCAGCAATTGCGGATCGTCGCCGGACAGCAGCGCCGTCCAGGGCGACAGGCCGCTGGTGTACTGGGTGCGCAGCTGGTCGGCCAGCTCGACGCGGCGCTTGGCCAGCGTCGCCTGCTGGGCGCCGATCTGCTTTTCCAGGCTGCCCAGGTCGGCCTGGGCCTGGCGATTGGCCTCGGCCAGCTCGCGCAGCCGCAGATTGATGCGGGAAATGGAAGATTCGGACTGTTTCAGCGCGTCGGCCGCTTCCTTACGGGCGGCCTCGCGCGTGTCGATGTCTTTTTGCAGGTTCTCGATGCGGTCGCGCAGCTGGGCCTGCTGGCGCTCGGCCTCGGACTGGCGCCCGGCCAGGTCATTGGGCGCGGCGCGGGCCGAAAGCGTTCCACCGGCCAGAACGACCGCCAACAACAACCCCGACGCGCGACGCATGACTGAACCTGTTTCCACCTGATGGAGGAGCCCTTTCGGGCCCTTGTCCTTAGTCCTTCTTGGCCTTGCCCTGGGCCGCCACGGCGGCCATGGCCGCCTCGATCTCGGCGGCATCGCCCAGATAATAGTGGCGGATCGGGCGCAGGTCATCATCCAGTTCATAGACCAGCGGCTGGCCCGTGGGAATGTTCAGGTTGACGATGTCGTCATCCGACACATTGTCCAGGTGCTTGATCAGCGCGCGCAGGCTGTTGCCGTGGGCGGCGATCAGCACGTTGCGGCCGGCCCGGATCGCCGGGGCGATGGACTCGTTCCAGAACGGCAGCACGCGCGCCACGGTGTCCTTCAGGCACTCGGTGGCGGGCAGCTGGTCGGCCGGCACCTTGGCGTAGCGCTTGTCGAAGCGCGGGTGGCGCTCGTCGTCCAGCGCCAGCGGCTCGGGCGCGATGGCGTAGGCGCGGCGCCAGACCAGCACCTGCTCGTCGCCATACTTGGCGGCGGTCTCGGCCTTGTTCAGGCCCTGCAGGGCGCCGTAATGGCGCTCGTTCAGGCGCCAGGTCACGCCGACCGGGGTGTACATGGCGTCCATCGCGTCCAGGGCGATCCACAGGGTGCGGATGGCGCGCTTGAGCAGCGAGGAATAGGCCAGGTCGAAGGTATAGCCTTCTTTCTTGAGCAGTTCGCCGGCCTTGCGGGCCTGTTCGCGGCCGGTGTCGGTCAGGTCGACGTCGGTCCAGCCGGTGAAGCGGTTTTCCAGGTTCCACTGGCTTTCGCCGTGGCGCATCAGAACGAGTTTATGCATGGCTAGTCACGCGCGAGCGCGGGTTAAAAGTTGGGAAATGCGGTTGAACAATGCGCTCATTTTATAATTGAGCGATTTTGCCCTTGATTTTGTCCGGGCGCACCCGCAGATTTGCCCTGCGGCGCGTCCCCGGGCTTGTCGCTACCAAGGCTAGCCGCCGCACTTCAGGATGCTCCGTGGATCTTCTGCAATTCTTGCTCGATAAAAACAACGTCTTCATCGTCGCCGTGGCCGTGGTGTCCGGCATCATGCTGATGGTGCCCGCCCTGCGCAAAGGCCGGGCCGGCTCCGCCGTGAGCACCTCCGAAGCCATCCAGATGGTCAACCAGCGCCAGGCTGTGTGGGTCGACGTGCGCCCGGCCGAGCAGTTCCAGGCCGGCCACATCGCCCAGGCCCGCAGCGTGCCCGCCGCCGACCTGGAACAGAAGGCCGGCAACCTGCCCAAGAACAAGCCGCTGATCGTGGTCTGCGACAATGGCCGCGATTCGGCCCGCGCCGCCGCCAAGCTGCGCGCCCAGGGTTACGCCGACGTGGTGCCGCTGGACGGCGGCATGCGCGCCTGGCTGGCCGCGAGCCTGCCGGTCACGCAGAAGTGATTCCGGGGTCCCCGCCCCCCGCCCTCCGCCACACGGTTCACGATACGCAGGAACGCCCATGAACAAAGTTGTCATGTACAGCAAGGATTATTGCCCCTACTGCGCCCGCGCCAAGGCGCTGCTGGAGCAGCGCGGCGTGGCCGACCTGGAAATCATCCAGATCGACCGCGATCCGGCCCAGCGCGACATCATGATCGAGCGCACCGGCCGCCGCACCGTGCCCCAGATCTTCATCGGCGACACCCACGTGGGCGGCTGTGACGACCTGATGGCGCTGGATCGCGCGGGCGGCCTCGCGCCCCTGCTCAACGGCTGATCCTCTTATATTTTTGCCCCCTCCTACCAACGGAAACACTCATGGCTGACCAGAACCAAAACACCCAGCAAGAAGGCGGCAACGACGCGCCCTCGTTCAACCTGCAGCGCGTCTACCTGAAAGACCTCTCGCTGGAAATGCCGAATGCGCCCCACGTCTTCCTGGAGCAGGAAGCGCCCCAGGTGGAAGTGAGCATCGCCGTCGGCGGCCAGCGCCTGGCCGACACCGTGTTCGAAACCACGGTCACGGTCACCGTCACCACCCGCATCAACGACAAGGTGGTCTACCTGGTCGAAGGCACCCAGGCCGGCATCTTCGAAGCCGCCAACATCCCCGAAGAGCAGCTGGATCCGCTGCTGGGCATCGTCTGCCCGACCATGCTCTACCCGTACCTGCGCGCCAACATCGCCGACGCGATCACCCGCACCTCGATGCCCCCGCTGCACCTGACCGAAGTGAACTTCCAGGCCCTGTACGAGCAGCGCCTGGCCGAACTGGCCCAGCAGCAAGGCTCGGCCAACGGCAACCGCGCCAACGGCGACTCGGGCATCATCCTGCCCCCCAGCGCGACCCGCCAGTAACGCGGACCCGCGCAACCCCAGGGACCGCCCCATGACCGCTTCCGCCTCGCCCAGCCTGCGCGTCGCCGTACTGGGCGCGGGAAGCTGGGGCACCGCCCTGGGGGGGGGGGGCCCGCCCCCCCCCCCCCCCCCCCCCCCGCCCGCCGCCCCCCCCCCCCCCCCCCCCCCCCCCCCCCCCCCCCC
>NZ_JBICCO010000090.1:0-27814 GCF_043119405.1 Achromobacter sp. 413638 | reverse complement strand
GCAGCCGCCCTACCAGTTCCATAGCGTGCCGTCCTGCTGCAGGCGGTTCACGGGCAGGTAGGCGCGCTTGTACGGATACCGGGCCGCCAGCTTTTCGTCGATCTCCACGCCATGGCCCGGCGCGTCGCCCGGATACAGCATGCCGTCCTTGAAGGTATAGGCGTGCGGGAAGACGGCGTCGGTCTCCTCGGTGTGGCGCATGTATTCCTGGATGCCGAAGTTCGGCACCCACAGGTCGAAGTGCAGCGCCGCCCCCATGCAGGCCGGCGACAGGTCGGTGGCGCCGTGGCAGCCGGTGCGCACCTGGTAGAGCGAGGCCAGGTCGGCGATGCGGCGCAGGTGCGTGATGCCGCCGGCATGCACGACCGTGGTCCGGATGTAGTCGATCAGCTGGTTCTGCACCAGGTCCTTGCAGTCCCAGATGCTGTTGAAGATCTCGCCCACGGCCAGCGGCGTGGTGGTGTGCTGGCGGATCAGGCGGAAGGCTTCCTGGTTCTCGGCCGGCGTGGCGTCTTCCATCCAGAACAGGTTGTAGGGTTCCAGCGACTTGCCCAGCCGGCCGGCCTCGATCGGAGTCAGGCGATGATGCACGTCGTGCAGCAGATGGTGTTCGAAGCCGAGTTTTTCGCGGATGCGCTCGAACAGCTTGGGCGCGTGGCGCAGGTACTTCTCGGTGGACCAGTCGTGCTCGCTGGGCAGGTCGCTGTCGGCGGGTTCGTAGAACAGATTGCCCCGGCCCACGCCGTAGACCTTGTCCAGGCCGGGCACGCCGCTCTGCGCGCGGATCGCGCGGTAGCCCATGTCGGCGTAGCGCAGCACCTCGTCGACGGTGTGCTCGATGTCCGAGCCGTTGGCGTGGCCGTAGACCATCACGCCGGAACGGCTCTTGCCGCCCAGCAGCTGGTACAGCGGCAGGCCGGCGGCCTTGGCCTTCAGGTCCCACAGCGCGGTGTCGACGGCGGCGATGGCGGTCATGGTGACCGGGCCGCGACGCCAGTAGGCGCCTTTGTACAGGTACTGCCAGATGTCCTCGATCTGGTGCGCGTCGCGGCCGATCAGGCAGGGGATGACGTGTTCGGTCAGATAGGCCGACACCGCCAGCTCGCGGCCGTTCAGGGTGGCGTCGCCGATGCCGGTCAGGCCCTGGTCGGTCTCGATCTTCAGCGTCACGAAATTGCGGCCGGGAGAGCAAACGATCACGCGTGCGTTCGTAATTTTCATCTTGGGTTCCGGGTGGACGGGTAATGGCCGCGCTGGGCCTGTATCGGTTGCGGCAGGGCAGCCCTAGCCTTCCCAGCCCAGGTGGCTGAGGAAGTCGCGGGTGCGGGCGACCTGCGGGTGGTCGAAAATCTGCGTCGGCGGGCCTTGTTCCAGAATGGCGCCGTTCTCGAACACCACCACCCAGTTGGCCACCCGCCGCGCGAAACTCATTTCATGGGTCACGACGATCATGGTCATGCCTTCCTGCGCCAGCTTCTTCATCACGTTGAGCACTTCGCCCACGGTCTCGGGATCCAGCGCGGACGTCGGTTCGTCGAACAGCATCACCTCGGGCTCCATCGCCAGCGCGCGGGCGATGGCCACGCGCTGCTGCTGGCCGCCGGACAGGTTGGCCGGGAAGTTGCCGGCCTTGGCCGCCAGACCCACCTTTTCCAGCAGCGCCATGGCGCGGGCGCGGGCGGCCTCGGGCGCCATGCCCAGCACCGTGATCGGCCCCATGGCGACGTTGTCCAGCGCCGACTTGTGCGGGAACAGTTCGAAGCTCTGGAACACCATGCCCATGCGCTGGCGCACGCGCCGCACCTCGGGCTCCGTGTCCGGCACCACGGCGCCGTCCAGCAGCACGCGGCCGCCGTCCAGCTTTTCCAGCGCGTTGGTGCAGCGCAGGAGCGTGGACTTGCCCGAGCCGCTGGGCCCGATCAGGCACATCACCTCGCCCTTGTTGACCTGCAGCGACACGCCGTTGAGCGCGACGAAATCGCCGTAGGTCTTGCGCACGTTCTCGTACACCAGCACTGGCGGCTTATCAGCCCCCTTGCGCGCGGCCTGATCGGCCTGCGCCGTGCGTTCCATGATCATGTCGTTCATTCCTTGACTCCGTACTTGCGGTGGATCCAGTCGACCAGCTTGGCCTGGGGATAGCCCATCAGCCAGTAGATCGCCGCCATCGCGGTCAGCATTTCCAGCACGCGGAAGGACTGCGCGCGGATCTGCATCGAGGCGTAGGCCAGCTCGCTCACCGCGATCACCGACACCAGCGAGGTGTCCTTGAACAGCGAGACCCAGGTGCTGGCCAGCACCGGCAGCACGCGCCGCGCCGCCTGCGGGATCAGTACCTTGAACATGGCCTGGCGCCGCGACATGCCCATCGCCAGCGCCGCTTCCATCTGACCCTTGCGGATGGAATTGATGCCGGCGCGGAAGGTCTCGGAGTTGTAGGCCGAGATGTTCAGCACCAGCGCCACCAGCGCGGTCGTCAAGGGCGAGAGCTGCACATCCAGCGCCATGGGCATGACGTAGAACGCCCAATAGATCACCAGGATCAGCGGCAGGTTGCGGAAAAACTCCACGAAGACGGTGGCGGCCTTGCTGGCCAGGCGGTTGGACGACAGCCGCATCAGCGCCAGCAGGATGCCGCCGGGCACGGCCAGCACCATGGTGGCCACCGTGAGCAGGACGGTCATGCCGGCGCCTTCCAGCAGCGCGTGACGCGAGTCCCAGACAATTCCCCAATCCAGATTCATGAGCGCCCCAGGTGTGCGTAGCGTTGGTACAGCCGGTCCACCCCGCGCGTGACCGGGAACAGGATCACGAAGTAGGCGACCAGCACGGCGGTGTAGACTTCGATCGGGCGGTAACTCTGTCCGGCGATGGTCTCGGCCTTGTGCATCAGCTCGGGCACGGCGATCACGGTGGCGATGGCCGTGTCCTTGATGGCCACGGTCAGCACCGAGCCGAAGGCCGGCAGCATGCGCACGATGGCCTGCGGCAGGATGATCTTGCGCAGCGCCTGGGCGCGCGACATGCCCAGCGCCAACCCGGCGCGCATCTGGCCGGGCCGCACCGACTCGATGCCGGCGCGCACCACCTCGGCCGCGTAGGCCGCGATGTGCAGGGTCAGCGCCACCAGCGCGGCCCAGAACGGCGCGAAGTTCACGCCGGCCAGCAGCGGCAGCGCGAAGTAGATCCACACCAGCACCACCAGCACCGGGATGGCGCGCATGCTGTCGATGTAGAACACCAGCAGCGGCCGCAGCCAGCGCGGCCCGTACAGGCGCAGCAGCGCGATCGCCAGGCCCAGCAGGATGCTGGACACGGCCGCCGCCGCGCTGAGCGCGACGGTCGTGCCCAGCCCGCCGGCGAAGAAGCGCCAGTTGTCGACGATGGGAGAGAAATCGAAATCCATGCGGTCTCCGCGAGTCCCGGCGCGTTCCTAGAACGTCACCATCACTTTCATGGCCTGGGTCCGGTCGGCCGCCAGCGCGAAGGCCTCGTGCGCCTGACGCACCGGCACGGCCGCGCTCAGCAGCGGCGACACGTCCAGCAGTCCGCGGCTCAGGTAATCCACGGCCCAGGCGTACTCATCGACGAAGCGGAAGCTGCCGACACAGGTCAGGCTCTTGACCATGATCTGGTTGAACGGGCAATCGGCGCTGCTGCCGGACAGCGTGCCCACCGTGACGATGGTGCCGCGCGGGCGCGCCGCGCGGATGCAGTTGGCCAGGCCGGCATAGTTGCCGGACGCCTCGAAGCACACGTCCACCGTGCCCTTGCCCGCCGCCAGCTCGTCCAGCGCGCCGGGATCGGTGGCGGCGTTGATGGTGCGCGTGGCGCCCACCCGCGCGCAGGCGGCCAGCGTCTGGTCGACGATGTCCACCGCGATGACGTGGCTGGCGCCGGCCAGCCGGGCCGCCATCACGACCAGCGCCCCGATGGGGCCGGCGCCCACCACCATCGCCGTCTTGCCCAGCAGCGTGCCGGCGCTGCGCACCGCGTGCAGCGCCACCGCCAGCGGCTCGCCGAAAGCGGCCAGCTCGAAGGACAGGCTGTCCGGCACCGGCAGGCATTGACTTTCCTGCACCACGACCTGCTCGCGCATCGCGCCCTGCATGTGCGGATAGCGGCTGGCGCTGCCGAAAAAATGCACGGCCTCGCAGTGGTTGGAATCGCCCTGGCGGCAATAGCGGCACACGCCGCAGGTGCGTGCCGGGTCCAGCGCCACGCGGTCGCCGGGCTTGACCCGCGTCACCGCCGCGCCCACTTCCAGCACCTGGCCCGAGGCCTCGTGGCCGGGCGTCAGCGGTTCGCGGATGACGAAGTCGCCCACCCTGCCGTGCCGGTAGTAGTGCAGGTCCGAGCCGCAGATGCCCACGGCCTTCACGCCCACGCGCACCTGCGTGGGGCCCAGCGCCTCGGGCGCCACTTCCGTCAGGCGCAGGTCCTGCGCGCCATGGATTTCGCAATTCAGCATGAAGTCATACTCGTTTCAGTTATTCACCGCGCCAACGCCCTGGAAGCAGACAGTCGCCCCCAATCGGGATGTCACGGAGCCGGCTCCGCCGGTCCGTAGACATGCCCCCTGAGGGAAGCGCGCAGCGCTTCGGGGGGGCCTACTTCAGCTCCAAGGTCATGCGGCGCTCTTCGGCGGCCAGTTCGGGGTGCATGCGGGCCTCGACCTTGCGCAGCCATTCCAGGTACACGGGCTGGTTCTTGGCCACGCCCATGCCAGCCTGGATCTCGAAGATCTTGCTGTCCTGGCAGTTGTTGTCCTTGGGGAAGACCGCCAGGCCCTTGACCTTCTTGCTGATGCTGGGCCAGAGCATGCGGTTCAGCGGCGCCACGTCCGAGCGGCCGGCCAGCACTTCCTCGATCGGCGCGACCGAACCCGAGTTGGCCACGCCGCGCAGCTTGGCCTTGGAGAACTGCTCGCGCACCAGCGGCTCTTCCCCTGCGCCGGAGAAATAGGCCATGGTGATCTCGGGGCGGTTGAAGTCCTCGACCTTCGTGACGCCGGTGAATTTCGGATTGGAGGCCAGGCCGAACATGCACACGCTGGTGCTGGAGAAGGTGACGAAGTCGATGATCTTGGCGCGCTCGGCGTTCTCGTTGAGCGGTCCGATCATGATGTCCATCTGGTTGGCGATGAGCGCCGGCACCTTGGTTTCATGGCTGACCTGCACCGGCACCATCTTCACGCCCAACAGCTTGGCGAACTCCTTGCCCAGCGTCCACGACGAGCCCATCCACGGCTCGCCCGAGCCCGAGGTGTTCTGCACCAGCCAGGGCGGGTTGTTGACCACGCCCACTCGCAGCACGCCGGCCTTGCGGATGGCGTCGATGCGTTCGCTGGCGCCGGGTTCGGGCGGCGTCTGGGCCCGGGCCGAGAAGCTGGCGCCGGCCAGGACGATGGCCGAGAGGGCCAGTCGCGCGGTGGCGCGGCGGGAAAAGCGCTGTTGCATGTCATGTCTCCTAGTGTGGGACGGCGTATCCGTCACGGGCGCGTGCAGCCGCCGGCGGCGTCGCCGGAGCCGCGCGGCGCGCGGCGTTCCTGTGTTGCGGTTGGGTAGCGGGGTGAGCCGCGATTGAAGGCTTAAGGCAACTGCTCGATGACGCGCGTTTCGTCGGCGTCCAGCTGGGGCTTCATCGAAACCGCAACCTGCCGCAGCCAGGCGAGGTAGGCGTCCTGCCCCTTGTCGACGGCCAGCCCCACCGGCGAAGCCTTCTCGGTGCTCTGCTGGCAATTGGCCTCGGCGGGAAACACCTGCAATCCGGGCACCTTGCGCTTGAGGCCGACCCAGGGCACGCGGTTGATGGGCGCGGCGTCGGCGCGGCGCGCCATGATTTCCTCGATCGGCGCGGTGGCGCCGGAATTGGCGACGGCGCGCAGCGTGGCATTGGGGAAGCGCTGCTTGACCCAGGCTTCCTCGGCCCCGCCGGTGAAATAGGCGATGGTGATGCCGGGACGGTTCAGGTCGTCCACGGATCTGACCTGGGCCAGCTTGTCGTTGCCGGCGCGGCCGAACATGCAGACGCTGGTGGCCGAATACAGCACGAAGTCCACCACCTTCAGCCGTTCCGGCGTTTCGGCCAGCGGGCTGATGGTCATGTCGACCTGATTGGCGGCCAGCACCGGCACCTTGGTCTCATGCGACACGGGCACCGGCGTCAGCTTCACGCCCAGGCGCCGCGCATACTCCCTGGCCAGCAGCCAGGCGGGACCGCTCCAGGCCTCGCCGCTCTTGCCGGACACGTCCTGGATCAACCAGGGCGCGTTCTGCAGCACGCCCACGCGCAATTCGCCTGCCTTGCGGATGGCGTCCACGCGCGGACTCTGGCCCGGCGCGGGCGCTTCCTGCGCCCCGGCCGCGCTGGCGGCCGCGAGCAGCGCGGCCGCCGCCCAGCGGCGCCATGCGCCGCTCCCCTTGTAATGTCGCTGCATGTCTTGTCTCCTGGTCTTGATGGGCCCGATTCCGGCCGGCAAGGTATCTTCCCTGCTCGTTCCGGGGGGCCGCCTGCTAAGGCCGCCTCATGGGGCCATGTCGTAGGGTCGCGTCGCGGGTCCGCATCAGCGCCACCCCTGCGCGAATTCACCGATCACGCGCTCCAGATGGCCGCGCATGGCCAGCCGGGCCGCGTCGCCATCGCCCGCCACCAGCGCGGCGAAGATGCGTTGATGGTCTTCCTGCGAGGCCTGGCGCAATTCCTGCGTGTGGAAGTGCTGCTCGATTTTTTCCCAGACGGGGCCGCGCGCCTGGTCCCACATGGACGCCACGGTGGCTTGCAGCACGCTGTTGCCGGTGGACTGCGCGATGTACAGGTGAAAACGCCGGTCGGCCTCTTCGTTGGCGACCTTGTCCATCATCTGCTCGCGCATGGTGCTCAGGGCCTCGAACATGCGGTCCAGGTCCGCGTCCTTGCGGGTGGTGGCGGCCAGCCCTGCGATCTCGGATTCGATCAGGCAGCGCGCGCGCAGCAGTTCGAACGGGCCGGCGCCGGGCTCCTGTGCCATGGGCAGGCGCGCCACGCCCGGCTTGGGCTCGCAGACATAGATGCCCGATCCGCCGCGCACCTCGACCACGCCCTGCAGCTCCAGCGCGATGATGGCTTCGCGCAGCGAGGTGCGGCTGACATCGAAGCGCTCGGCCAGCGCGCGCTCGGCCGGCAGGCGCTGGCCGACCGCGAATTCTCCCTGGACCACCAGGGCCTGGATCTGGGAGGCCAGACGCAGATAGGCGCGGTCCAGTCCCGGCTTTTGCGCGGGCTCTTCGGGCTTGGGGATCAGTTGCAGGTTCATGGTTTCTTAAATTGGTTAGACCAAATTCTAATTGGTTCACCACTTTTCACTATCATGGTTTACCAGAATACAAGTGGTAGACCAAATAACGATCCCGTGGCGCTGCCGATAAGATACGAGCCCGGAGAAGGATCCGCATCACGCATCCCCCGACATCGCAACGCCGCGAGGAGACCGCATGACCGACACGTCCCGCACGCCCCTGCCCGCTCCGGGCCAGGCCCCCGAACTGACCGTGATCCAAGCCGCCGCGCTGATCCGCGAGGGCCGGCTGTCCAGCCTGGACCTGACCCGCGCCTACCTGGACCGCATCGACGCGCGCCAGGACCTGAACGCTTTCATCACCGTGGACCGGGACGGCGCGCTGGCCCAGGCCCGCGCCTGTGACGAGGCCCGCGCCGCCGGGCGGCCGCAAGGTCCGCTGCACGGCGTGCCCGTCGCCATCAAGGACAACATCCACGTGGCCGGGCTGCCCAATACCGCCGGCACGCCGGCGCTCAAGCATTTCCGTCCGACCGAGGACGCGCCCGTGCTGCGCCGGCTGCGCGAGGCTGGCGCGGTGATCCTGGGCAAGACCCATATGCATGAACTGGCCTTCGGCGCGTCCGGCTACAACCATGCCTACCCCGGCCCGCAGGGCCCGGGCACGCGCAATGCCTATGACCCCAGCCGCATCGCCGGCGGCTCGTCCTCGGGCAGCGGCGCGGCGGTGGGCGCGCGTCTGGCGCCCGCCGCGCTGGGCACGGATACCGGCGCCTCGGTGCGCCTGCCGGCCGCGCTCAACGGCGTGGCCGGCTTCCGTCCCAGCGTGGGTCGCTATGCCGGCGCCGGCATCACGCCGATCTCGCATACCCGCGACACGCCGGGACCGCTGGCGGCCAGCATGGAAGACATCGCGCTGCTGGACGCGATCCTGGCGGGCGAGGGCCAGCCGGCGCAGACGCTGCCCGCCGCCGGCCTGCGGCTGGGCCTGCCGTCGGGTTTCTGGGCCGGGCTGGAACCGGAAGTGGAACGCGTCACGCGGGCCGCGCTGGACAAGCTGCGCGGCGCCGGCGTGGAACTCATCGCGCTGGAGACGCCGGGACTGGCCGAGGCCAACGCGGCCGTCAGCATGCCGGTCTGCCTGCACGAGGCGAAGACCGATCTGACCGCGTACCTGGAACGCTATGAAACCGGCGTGGATATCACGCAGGTGGTGGCGGCCATCGCCAGCCCTGATGTGAAGGGCCTCTTCGACGGCATGATCATGCCGGTGACCCTGCCCGGCCCGGACGGCGCGCCCACGCCGATGACGCCGCTGTACGAAGCCGCCCTGGCCACGCACCGCGACGCGCTGATCGCGGCCTACCGGAACGCCTTCGCCGGCCATCGCCTGGACGCGCTGCTGTTCCCCACGCTGCCCATGCTGCCGATCGCGGCCGATGCGCAGGCCAGCGGCATCGAGCACTTCATGCGCCTGATCCGCAACACGGACCCCGGCAGCAACGCCGGCCTGCCCGGCCTGAACATCCCGGCGGGGCTGTCGGCGACAGGCTTGCCGGTGGGCTTGGAGATCGACGGCCTGCCGGGCGAGGACCGCAAGGTGCTGTCCATCGGCTTGGCGCTGGAGGCCGTGCTGGGCAGGCTGGCGCCGCCGGCGGGCTGAAGCTCGCGCGGCGAACGCCTGCCGCGTCGGAACCTGCGTCGGAACATTTCCCCGACAGTGTCGGGGATATTGTGAAAACCAGCGGATCCGGCCTCGGCCGCGCGGCTCGGATCCTGCCCGTCCCGCTCACCCCAGGTTCGGCGCCAGCGTGCGGCGCAGGTCCTCGATGCTGCGACCGCTGCGGCGCGCGTAGTCTTCCAGCTGGTCCTCGCCGATCACGCCGACGTTGAAGTACTGCGACTGCGGGTGGCTGAAGTAGAAGCCCGACACGCTGGACGCCGGGTACATGGCGTAGCTGTCGGTCAGCATCATGCCGATATCCTCGCCGTCCAGCACGCGGAACATGTCGGTCTTGACGACGTGTTCCGGGCAAGCGGGATAGCCCGGCGCGGGACGGATGCCCACGTACTTCTCGGCGATCATGTCGTCGTTGGACAGGGCCTCGTCGGGCGCGTAGCCCCACAGATCCTGGCGCACGCGCGCGTGCAGGCATTCGGCGAAGCCCTCGGCCAGGCGGTCGGCCAGCGACTTGAGCATGATGCTGGAATAGTCGTCCAGGGCGCGCTCGAACTCGGCTTCCTTCTTCTCGATGCCCAGGCCGGCGGTCACGGCGAACATGCCCACGTAGTCCAGCTTGCCGCTGGACTTGGGCGCGATGAAGTCGGACAGCGACTTGTTGCTCACGCCCTCGCGCTTGGCGCCCTGCTGGCGCAGGTTGCGGTACGTGAACAGCACTTCGCTGCGCGTCTCGTCCTTGTAGATCTCGATGTCCTCGTCGTTGATGCTGTTGGCCGGATAGAAGCCCACCACGCCGTTGGCGGTGAGCCAGCGGCCCTCGACGATGCGCTTCATCATGGCCAGTCCGTCGGCATAGACCTTGCGCGCCTGCTCGCCCACGACCTTGTCGTCCAGGATGGCGGGGAACGGCCCGAACAGGCTCCAGGTCTGGAAGAACGGGCCCCAGTCCACGTACTTCGCGATCTCGGCCAGGTCGTAGCTCTTGAAGGTGCGACGGCCGATGAACTTGGGACGCGGCGGCGTGTAGGCGTCCCAGTCGATCTGCGGGCGCGCGGCGCGCGCCTCGGCCAGCGGCACCAGCGGCGTGGCCTTGCGGTTGGCGTGGCGGCGGCGCACGTCCTCGTACTCCCCGGCCAGCTCGGCCAGGTAGGCGTCGCGCTGCGTCGACATCAGGTTGGTGGCCACGCCCACCGAGCGACTGGCGTCGGGCACGTAGATCACCGGGCCTTCGTAGTTCGGCGCGATCTTCACCGCCGTGTGCACGCGGCTGGTGGTGGCGCCGCCGATCATCAGCGGCACCTTGCGCTCGCGGAAATACGGGTCGCGCTGCATTTCCGAGGCGACGTAGGCCATTTCCTCGAGGCTGGGCGTGATCAGGCCGGACAGGCCGACGATATCGGCCTGCTCTTCCTTGGCCTTCTCCAGGATCTGCGCGCAGGGCACCATCACGCCCATGTTCACGACTTCGAAGTTATTGCACTGAAGCACCACCGACACGATGTTCTTGCCGATGTCGTGCACATCGCCCTTGACGGTGGCGATGACGATCTTGCCCTTGGCGCGCACGTCGCCGCCGGCCGCCGCGATCTGGCGCTTTTCCTCTTCGATGAAGGGAATCAGGTGCGCCACCGCCTGCTTCATGACGCGGGCCGACTTCACCACCTGCGGCAGGAACATCTTGCCTTCGCCGAACAGGTCGCCGACCACGTTCATGCCGTCCATCAGCGGCCCTTCGATCACCTCGATCGGACGGCCGCCGCGCGCGGCGATCTTCTGGCGCACCTCTTCGGTGTCCTCGACGATGAAAGTGGTAATGCCATGCACCAGCGCGTGCGACAGGCGCGCCTCGACGGAGGCGGCGCGCCAGGCCAGGTCTTCTTCCTTCTTGGCGCCCGAGCCCTTCACCGTGTCGGCGAACTGCACCAGGCGCTCGGTCGGCGTGCGCTCGTCGTCGGCCTCGGTCTTGCCTACCGGCTCGGCGCGGTCCAGCACCACGTCCTCGACCAGGTCGCGCAGCTTGGGATCCAGGTCGGCGTACACGCCGAGCTGGCCGGCGTTGACGATGCCCATCGTCATGCCTTCCTTGACCGCGTAATACAGGAACACGGTGTGGATGGCTTCGCGCATCGGCTCGTTGCCGCGGAACGAGAAGCTGACGTTGGACACGCCGCCCGAGATGCGCGCGTGCGGCAGGTTGTCGCGGATCCAGCGCGTGCCTTCGATGAAGTCGACCGCGTAGTGGTTGTGCTCGTCGATGCCGGTGGCGACGGCGAACACGTTGGGATCGAAGATGATGTCCTCGGGCGGGAAGCCTTCTTCCTCGACCAGGATCTGGTATGCGCGGCCGCAGATTTCCTTGCGGCGCTCCAGCGTGTCGGCCTGGCCCTGCTCGTCGAACGCCATCACCACCACGGCGGCGCCGTAGCGACGGCACAGGCGCGCGTGCTCGCGGAAGATGTCCAGCCCTTCCTTCATGGAAATGGAGTTCACCACCGGCTTGCCCTGCACGCACTTCAGGCCGGTCTCGATGACTTCCCACTTGGAGCTGTCGATCATGACCGGCACGCGGGCGATGTCCGGCTCGGACGCGATCAGGTTCAGGAAACGGTGCATGCAGGCCACCGAATCCAGCATGGCCTCGTCCATGTTGATGTCGATGATCTGGGCGCCGTTCTCGACCTGCTGGCGGGCCACGGCCAGCGCCTCGTCGTACTTTTCCTCGCGGATCAGGCGCGCGAACATCTTCGAGCCGGTCACGTTGGTGCGCTCGCCGACGTTGACGAACAGCGTGTCCTCGTCGATGTTGAGCGGCTCCAGGCCCGACAGCCGGGTCTTGACCGGAATCTCGGGCACGACGCGCGGCGTCAGCGCGGTCACCTTGTCGGCGATGGCGCGGATGTGGTCGGGCGTGGTGCCGCAACAGCCGCCGGACATGTTCACCAGCCCAGCGCGCGCGAATTCCTCCAGCAGCGCCGAGGTGTCGGCCGGGGTTTCGTCGAAGCCGGTCTCGGCCATGGGATTGGGCAGGCCGGCGTTGGGATAGACGCAGACGTAGGTATCGCAGATCTTGGAAAGCTCGGCCACGTAGGGGCGCATCAGCGCCGCGCCCAGCGCGCAGTTCAGGCCGATGGTGACCGGGCGCGCGTGGCGCACCGAGTTCCAGAAGGCTTCCACGGTCTGGCCGGACAGGATCCGGCCCGAGGCGTCGGTGACGGTCCCTGAGATCATGACCGGCAGGCGGATGCCGCGCTGCTCGAACACTTCCTCGGTGGCGTAGATCGCGGCCTTGGCGTTGAGCGTGTCGAAGATGGTTTCGATCAGGACGATGTCGATGCCGCCGTCGAGCAGGCCGTTCAGCTGCTCGACATAGGCCACGCGCAGCTCGTCGAAGGTGACGTTGCGCGCGCCCGGGTCGTTCACGTCCGGCGAGATGGAGGCGGTCTTGGGCTGCGGGCCCAGCGCGCCGGCCACGAAGCGCGGCTTGTCCGGCGTGCTGTAGGCGTCACAGGCCTCGCGCGCCAATCGGGCGGATACCAGGTTCAGTTCGTAGGCCAGTTCCGGCAGGTCGTAGTCGCCCTGGGCGATGGAGGTGGCGCCGAAGGTGTTGGTCTCGATGACGTCGGCCCCGGCCTCCAGGTACTGGCGATGGATCTCGGCGATCACGTCCGGCCGGACCAGGGACAGCAGTTCGTTGTCGCCCTTCAGATCCTTGCCGTGGCCGGCGAAGCGCTCGCCGCGGAAATCCGCCTCGCCCAGCTTGTAGCGCTGGATCATGGTGCCCATGGCGCCGTCCAGGATCAGGATGCGCTGGCCCAGCAGTCGGGCGAAATCGCCGCCGCGGGTAAAGGCCTCGGGCGGATAGGGCAGACGGGGATAAGACACGAGAAAGTCCTGGACGTGTGGCGAAAAGGGGAAAAACGCCGTGAAATCAACCTGTAATCGTAACAAAACGGGGTCTTCCGCGCCCGGCGGTGATACAGTTTCGGCCCCGAACCGGTGCTTTCGGCGCACATTGCCGGCAAGAACGCAACACTTGCCGGCCGCGCGCGAAAGGTAAACGGGAAACAGGAAGGCATCCCCGCCGGCGGTCCATCAAGCCCGCCGACCGAGCCCAGCCTGTGCTGCCCCCGCAACGGTCCCCATGCGCCAGCCGCATGGCAGCCCGATACCGGCCTGTTCGACAGTCAGGACGCCCCCTTCCCGGTCCGCCGGACGCGGCGTCCTCCCATCGTGAATGGCCTGCGGGGTCGCGGGTCGCTTCGAGGTCATGCAGATGAAAGCCCGTACCCTTCGCCGCAGCGCCGGCGTCCTGCTCTGTTCCGCGCCGGCCCTGGCCGCCGCCCAGCAAACTCCCGCCCCCACGGAACTCAGCCCCATCACCGTCACGGCGCAGCGCGTGCCTTCCGACGCCGCCACGCTGCCGGTCGCTGTCTCGGTGATCACCGCCGAGGACATCGCCGCCAGCAGCGCCCGCACCATGCAGGACCTGCTGTCCACGCAGGCCGGCATCCACCTGCTGAACACCAGCAGTTCGACCGACAACGCCATCGTGGACCTGCGCGGCTTCGGCATGACCGGCGCCAGCAACACCCTCATCCTGGTGGACGGCGTCAAGCAGAACACCAACGACCTGTCCGCGCCCAACCTGGGCGTGGTGCCGCTGGACCAGGTCGAACGCATCGAAATCGTGCGCGGCAGCGGCTCCGTGCAATACGGCGGCGGCACCACCGGCGGCGTGATCAACATCATCACCCGCCGCGACTTCTCCAAGGAACCGGTCACCGCCCGCGCCACCGCCACCTTCGGCAGCTATGGCCTGCGCCAGTATGACGCGGCCATCGCCATGAACAACCAGAAGGTCGGCGTCGACGCCTACATGCAGTCGCTGCGCACCGACGGCTACCGCGACCACAGCGGCGAGCGCCGCGAGGGCGGCGGCGGCGGCATCACGCTGCGCCACGACAACGGCTCGATCCGCCTGTACGGCAACACCACCACGCAGCGCCTGGACCTGCCAGGCTCGCGCCTGATCGATCCATACACCGGCAAGAACGAGTTCGAGAGCGACCCGCGCGGCGCCAAGAACGACATCGACCGCATCAGGACCACCACGACCACCATCGGCCTGCAGGTCGAACAGTCCATCGGCGCCGGCACGCTGTACGCCGACGCGTCCTCCCGCCAGAAGAAGCTGGATGGCGTGTCCTACGACGGCTTCGGCGATATCCTGCGCGACCAGAAGCTGACCGAGAACCTCGCCAGCCTGCGCTACCGCCTGCCCATCAACGGCGGCCACAGCGTGGTCTTCGGCGCCGACGCGCAGGAAGCCAAGACCACCTCGGCCCAGGACGCCTATTACTCGCCCACGCCGGCGAAGTGGGAATCGCGCCAGCGCCAGTACGGCCTGTTCGCCGAGGGCACGATCCGCGCCACCGAAAGCACGCTCGTCACGCTGGGCCTGCGCCGTCAGTATGCCTCGGACAAGGTGGAGATCCTGTCCGGCATGGACCAGCCGTCCGACCGTGGCAACCACCTGACCGCCTGGCAGCTGGGCGTGCGCCAGGACATCGGCGCCGGCTTCGGCGCGTATGCCAAGGTCGGCCGCAGCTTCCGCGTGGCCAACGCCGACGAACTGGTGTCGGTGAAATCGCCGCTGGCGCCGCAAACCTCCACCGACAAGGAACTGGGCCTGACCTGGAAGTCGGACAAGAGCAGCGCGCGCCTGTCCTGGTTCCGCTACGACCTGCGCAACGAGATCCAGTACAACCCGCTGGGCGATGGCATCTGGGGTCCGGGCACCGGCGGCAACATCAACCTCGACCCGACGCGCCGCCAGGGCATCGAGCTGGAAGGACACCATGCCCTGACCAGCAGCATCACGCTGGACGCCAACCTGACCTGGATGGAGGCAAAGTTCCGTTCCGGCACGTACAGCGGCGTGGACCTGGCCGGCAAACAGGTGCCGCTGGTGCCGAAGTGGCTGGCCAACGCCGGCGTGACCTGGCGTCCCACCGATGCGCTGCTGTGGAACGTGTCGGCCCAGTACGTCGGCAAGTCGCGCATGGACAACGACCAGGCCAACCAGTTCGGCGAGGAACTGAACGCCTATGTGCTGTTCAACACCAAGCTGGCCTACAAGTTCACCCGCAATATCGAAGGCGCGGTGGGCGTGAACAACATCCTGGATCGCAAGTACGCCAGCTACGGCGTGCGCGGCGGCGACGCGCACGCCCAGTATCTGGGCTCCACGGCGCGCTACAACCTGTACCCTGCACCCGGACGCAACTTCTACGCGTCCCTGACGCTGCGCTACTAGAGCAAGCATGAGACCCGCCCGCGCGACCTTGCGTGCGACCGTCCTGGGGCTGGCGCTGGCCCTGGGATCGGCTCACTCGCAAGCCGCCGCGATCCGGGTCCAGGACGACCGTGGCCGCGCAGTCGTGCTGGCCGAGCCCGCGCGCCGTGCGGTTACGCTGGCGCCGCATGCCACCGAGCTGGTCTACGCGGCTGGCGCCGGCGACCATATCGCCGCCACCATCCGTGGCAGCGACTATCCGCCGGCCGCGCGCGCGCTGCCGGTCATCGGCGACGGCACGCAACCCGACGCGGAACGCGTGACCGCCGTCCGGCCCGACCTGATCATCGCCTGGCAACCGGCCGCCGCCGAACCGCTGGTCCGCGTCATGGACAAGCTGGGCGTGCCGGTCTACTACAGCGACCCGCAGACACTGGCGGACATCCCCGCCGCGGTGGAACGGATGGGCGAGCTGTTCGGCACCCAGGACCAGGCTCGGCCCGCCGCCAGGGCGCTGCGCGAACGGCTGGACCGGCTGGCCGCGCGCCATGCCGACCGCCGGCCGCTGCGGGTTTTCATCCAGGCCGGGCTGGATCCCATCTACACGCTGAACCGGACCAGTATCGTCAGCGACGCCCTGCGCTTGTGCGGCGGCGTCAACGTCTTCGCCGACTCGCCCGTGGTGGCGCCCCAGGTGTCGCTGGAAAGCGTGCTGGCGGCCCGGCCCGACGCCGTGCTGGCGGGCGTGTCGCGGCAGGAAGACAAGGCGAACAACCTCGCGGCGTGGCGCAAGCTGGGCCTGCCGGCCGCCCAGGCCGGCCATGTGTACGGCATCGACGCCGATGCCCTGTACCGTCCCGGCCCCCGCCTGATCGATGCTGCCGAGGCGCTGTGCGAGACGCTGGACGCGATGCGGCAATAGGCGCTGCCCCCACGGAATTCCGCCGGGTTCGGCAAATAGTGGAACGCCGCGTTCCGCCCATCGCGCCAGCGTCGCCGCCGCGTGCTTTATCATTCGTGCAACGCTCAGACCGTCCCTCGGGTCCGCTCCCGGTCCCGCTCTTCGAAACACCGCCATGACCACCCAAGACACCCTCACCATCGCCGGCCGCGCCTATTCGTCGCGCCTGCTCGTCGGCACCGGCAAGTACAAGGATTTCGAACAGACCCGCCAGGCGCTGGACGCCAGCGGCGCCGAGATCGTCACCGTCGCCATCCGCCGCACCAACATCGGCCAGCATGCCGGCGAGCCCAGCCTGCTCGACCACGTGCCGCCGTCGAAATTCACGCTGCTGCCCAATACCGCCGGCTGCTACACCGCCGACGACGCCATCCGCACGCTGCGGCTGGCGCGCGAGCTGCTGGACGGCCACGACCTGGTCAAGCTGGAAGTGCTGGGCGATCCGCACACGCTGTTCCCCAACATGCCCGAAACGCTCAAGGCCACCAAGACCCTGGTCGACGAAGGCTTCAAGGTCATGGTGTATTGCACCGACGATCCCATCCAGTGCCGCATGCTGGAAGACCTGGGCGCCGTGGCGGTGATGCCGCTGGCCTCGCTGATCGGCTCGGGCATGGGCATCCTGAATCCCTGGAACCTGCGCCTGATCATCGACCAGGCGCGCGTGCCCATCGTGGTCGACGCCGGCGTGGGCACCGCGTCCGACGCCGCCATCGCCATGGAGCTGGGCTGCGACGCCGTGCTGATGAACACCGCCATCGCCGCCGCCCGCGACCCGATCCTGATGGCCAGCGCCATGAAGAAGGGAGTGGAGTCCGGCCGCGAGGCCTTCCTGGCCGGCCGCATGCCGAAGAAGCTCTACAGCGGCGCGCCCAGCTCGCCCACCGAAGGCCTGATCGCCGCGGGCGCCGCGAAATGAACGCCGTCGCCCCTCGGCGCGCAGTGAACGCCGCCGCCTCCCGGCGCCAAGGACACGCCCGATGAACGCCCGCCCCATCCCCAACACGCTCAGCATCGCGGGCGTCGATCCGTCCGGCGGCGCCGGCAGCCTGGCCGACGTCAAGACCATGAGCGCCCTGGGCGCCTACGGCTGCGCCGTGATCGCCGCGCTGACGGCGCAGAACACGCAGGGCGTGACCGGCATTTCACCCGTGCCGCCGGCCTTCGTCGGCCTGCAGATCGACACGCTGTTCGCCGATGTGCCGATCGCGGCGGTCAAGATCGGCATGCTGGGCCAGCAGCCCGTGACGCTGGTGGTGGCGGAGAAGCTCGCCAAATGGCAGCCGGCCCACGTGGTGCTGGACCCGGTCATGGTGGCCAAGAGCGGCGACCTGCTGCTCGAGCGCGACGCCGTGAGCGCCATGCGCGAGGCGCTGCTGCCCCAGGCCACGCTGCTGACCCCGAACCTGCCCGAGGCCGGCGTGTTGCTGGAAGAGCGGCCGGTGGAAAGCGTGAAGGAAATGCGTCGCGTGGCCGAGCGCCTGCGCAACAAGATGGCCTATGACGGCGAGCGCTGGGTCATGGTCAAGGGCGGCCACCTGCCCGGCAACGACACCATCGACCTGCTGCACGACGGCGACCGCATGATCGAGCTGCCCGGCCACCGCATCGAGACCGCCAACACGCACGGCACCGGCTGCACCCTGTCGGCCGCGCTGGCCGCGCTGCTGCCGCAGACCGGCGACGTGCCCGAGGCGGCCCGCCGCGCCAAGGCCTACCTGACGGAAGCCATCCGCCAGTCCGGCCGCCTGTCGGCCGGCTCGGGCCACGGCCCGGTGCACCACTTCCACGCCTGGTGGTGAGCGGCGCGCGGTTACATTGCCCCCGGCCGGAGGCGGCCTGACCCCTCCCCGGCCGGGCCCGCGCCCCATGGCGTCACAGGACGCTACGAATCGGTACAATGGTCAGTTGATTCCTCTGTTTTCTCTGACCGTCATGAACGCTTCGACCCTGCCCGACGTAGAACAAGCCCGCTTCAACATGGTGGAACAGCAGGTCCGCCCCTGGGACGTGCTTGACGCCAATGTGCTGCAAGCCCTGTTCGATGTGCGTCGCGAACAGTTCGTTCCGCCGGCCCTGCGCGCGCTGGCGTTCTCCGACCTGGAGATCCCGCTGCAGATCAACGGCGTCGACTCCCGGCAGAACATGCTGGCCCCGAAGATCGAGGCGCGCCTGGCGCAGGAACTGCAGCTGACCAAGTCGGACTGCGTGCTGGAAATCGGCACCGGCTCGGGCTACCAGGCCGCGCTGCTGGGCTATCTGGCGCAGCAGGTGACCTCGGTCGAGATCGACAGCCGCCTGGTGACCTTCGCGCAGCAGAACCTGCAGATGAACAACGTCACCAACGTCAAGGTCGAAACCGGCGACGCCCGCAACGGCTGGGGCTCGACCGAATACGACGCCATCCTGGTGACCGGCTCGGTGCCCGCCGTGCCCGACGCGCTCAAGTACCAGCTGCGCGTGGGCGGCCGCCTGGTCGTCATCGTGGGCCAGGCGCCCGTCATGACCGCCTGTCGCATCACCCGCACCACGGCCGCCAGCTTCGAAACCGTCAACCTGTTCGAAACCGTCATCAAGCCGCTGCGCGGCGCGACGGTGTCCCAGTTCAAGTTCTGATCCGGCGCCGCCCGCGCCGTCCCCGCCCAGCGCGGGGATGCGGGGCGGACGTCCTGGAGCCGCACGACTCCCACGAAACATCATGCGCGTCCGATCGCTTACGGCATTACTGGTCTTCACCTGCGCCGCAAGCGTCGGTCCGTCGCGCGCCCACGCCGCCGACGACCTGATGCAGGTCTGGCGCACCGCGCTGGGCAGCGACCCGGTCTATGCCGCCGCGCGCGCCAACTACCGCGCCAGCCTGGAAAAGGAACCCCAGGCCCGCGCCGGACTGCTGCCGCAGATCAGCGCCGAGGCCGGCGGCGCCTACCGCGAAACCCGCAGCACGCAGGGCTTCAGCATGGCCTACAGCGGCAGCCGCGGCACCTGGGACCTGGCGCTGACGCAGCCGCTGTTCAACTGGTCGCGCTGGCAGGCCTACGAGCAATCCAAGCTGCTGACCGCCGACGCCGAAGTGCGGCTGCAGCAGGCCTTCCAGGATCTGCTGCTGCGCGTGGCCGAAGCCTATTTCAACGTGCTCTACGCCCAGGACGCCCTGACGGCGACCGAAGCCGAGAAGGCCGCCGTCGCGGGACAGCTGGAATCGGCCAAGCGCAATTTCGAGCTGGGCAACGCCACCATCACCGATACCTACGAGGCGCAGGCGCGCTACGACCTGGTGCTGGCGCAGGAACTGCGGCTGCAGAACGATCTGGACGTGCGCCGCGACGTGCTGGCCCAGATCCTGGGCTCGCCTGCCGGCGCGCTGGCGGAGCTGCCGCCCGGCGTGCGCCTGCCCTCGCCCCAGCCGGCCCGGCTGAACGACTGGAGCACGCAGGCCGAAGCCTCCAGCCTGGACGTGCTGCGCGCCCAGCTCCAGACCCGAATTGCCGGCCGCGACATCCAGATCGCCAGGAGCGGCCACTACCCCACCGTGAATCTGCGCGCCACCAGCGGCAGCGCCAGCGACGCGGTCATGAGCAACGGCAGCGGCGCGCCCGGCAAGCCCATCAACAACAGCGTGGGCGTGGTGCTGTCGATTCCGCTGTACTCGGGCGGCGGCGTCTCGTCCCAGGTGACCGAGCGGGTGCAGCTCGAACAGAAGGCGCGGCACGATTTCGAGGCCGCCCGGCGCCAGGCCGTCCAGGCCGCGCGCCAGCACTACACGGGCGTGACCAGCGGCCTGGCGCGCATCGACGCGCTGGAGGCCGGCGAGAAATCCAGCCGCGCCTCGGTCGAGGCCAACCGCACCGGCTACGAAGTGGGCGTGCGCATCAGCCTGGACGTGCTCAATGCCCAGCAGCAGCTCTATGCCACCCAGCGCGATCTGGCGCTGGCGCGCTACACCACGCTGCTGTCCGGGCTGCGGCTGAAGGCGGTCAGCGGCATCCTGGCCGAGACCGACCTGGAAGCGATCAATCGGCTGCTGCGCGAGCCGCGCTGAGAGTCCCTTTACGTGGCAGTAGCTTTTTCACGACATAGTGAGAAAGAATAAGAAACTTTGTTTCTTAACCTGTTACGATCCGCGCCGCTGAACGAAGCCACCCGCTGTTTCGTTCCCTGAGGCGACATCCATGACCGCACGCTACACCTGTGTTTCCCGCGCTCGGACCGCGCGGGCGTCCTCTCCGCGCGCTTCCTCCGCGCCCTTCCTTCCCAGCCTGAGCACCGCGCTGCTGACCGCCGCGCTGAGTCTGGCCGCCAGCCAGGCGCTGGCGGGCGGCGCGGGCGGTCTCGCCCCCCAGGCGGGAGGCAAGGGCGGCGGTTGGGAGACCGGAGGCAAGGGCGAAAACACTGATCCGACCTACGGCCAGGTCACCCTGACGAACTCTGCCGCCAATACGGTTTATGAATTCACCAACGATCTCCAGGGCAGCGTGGGCGACGCCGGCCCCAAGGGCGGCGGCGGCGGCGGCGGCGCGGTGGCATTCTTCGGCGGCGCCAACGCCAACATTACCGTCCGCTCCAATCTGATCGGCGGCACGGGCTGGCGCGGCTATTCGCCTCAGGAAGGCAGCGGCGGCGGCGGCGACGCCCTGATCGTGATGGACGGCAAGGTCAAGGTCACGACCACCGGCGTACTCCTGGGCGGCGACTCCCTGGAATCGATGGGCGGTCCCGGCGGCGGTGGCGGCGCCGGGCTGTACCTGGACAAGGGTTCCGTCCAGAACGCCGGCCAGATCACGGGCGGAATGGGCGGGATCAACTCCAATGCCAACCCCTCCAGCGTCGCTCCCGGCGGCAGGGGCGGGGATGGCGCGGTCCTGAACACGGCCAGCATGATCAATGAAGGCAACATCCGAGGTGGAGACGGCGGCTCCAGCTCGACCAGGAACTCCCGTGGCGGCGATGGCGGCCACGGTGTCGTCATCACGAAGGGTGCGTACAAGCAGGGCGCCCCCGGCACGCCCCCCGGACAGCCTGATCTGATCAACCGTGGCCAGATCAGGGGCGGCAACGCAGCTGGCAATGACGACTACCCCGGCATGTTCGCCGCCGGCGCGTCAGGCGCGGGCGTCCTCGTCAAGGACAACACATATATCCTCAACCACGGCACCATCAGCTCGGGCAACAACGTCGGCGGCGAACTGGGCTACGCGGTGAAGATGATGGGCGACGGCAATCGCCTGGAACTGGCCAGCGGATCCATCATCAACGGCCATATCCTGTCGATAGGCCGCAATACCCTGGCGTTGAACAGCGCCGATGGCAAGCCCGCCACGACCGCCATGACCGGCAATCTGTACCTGGGGCCGTACGACACCTATGAAGTCCGCATCACCCCCACGGCCGCCGACCGTCTCAACATCAACGGCAAGGCCCAACTGAACGGCACGGTCAGCGTGATCGGCGGTGACAGCACCTACGCGGCCAACACGCGCTATACCATCCTGACGGCGCAGTCGCTGTCGGGCAAGTTCGCGCAAGCCACCACCACCCTCGCCTACCTCACGCCCACCGTGACCAACGAGGGCAACACGGTCGTGCTGACCATGAACCCGCGCCAGGCGCCGATTCCGGATCCCGATCCCGAAACGCCCGCCCGTCCCATCCGCTTCGAGGACCTGGCCTACACCAGCAACCAGCGCGCGGCGGCACGCGGCGTCCAGAGCCTGCCCACCAGCAATCCGCTGTACCAGGCCGTGCTCAACCTGCCCGTGGGCGCGCCCGCGCCGACGTTCAACTCGCTGTCCGGCGAAACCCATGCCAGCAACGCCGCGTCGCTGCGCAACGTCGCCAACACGTCCGCGACACTGCCGCTGGAACACTTCCGCAGCAACCTGAGCGCCTCCCTGCTGCCCGGCCAGCCCAGCGCCGCCGCCGGCGCCAGCGATGCGGCGCCCGACGCGGCCACGCTGCCCGGTTCGACCGCGCGCCCGGTCTGGGCCCAGGTCATCGGCAACTGGCAGCGCAGCAGCTCCACCAGCAATACCGCCGAGGTGCGCCAGCACACGGGCGGCCTGTACATGGGCGCGGACCACCCGCTGGGCGGCGGCTGGCGCATGGGCGGCGCGGTGGGCTACACCGACTCGCGCG
Source organism: Achromobacter sp. 413638 (assembly GCF_043119405.1). Taxonomy (NCBI): domain Bacteria; kingdom Pseudomonadati; phylum Pseudomonadota; class Betaproteobacteria; order Burkholderiales; family Alcaligenaceae; genus Achromobacter; species Achromobacter sp. 413638. The sequence continues at coordinate 5,469 of NZ_JBICCO010000090.1, read as the reverse complement.
CCCGCGCCGACGCCGTCGATTCCAAGGCCGACATCAGCAACTACAGCCTGACCCTGTACGCCGGCAAGTCCTTCGAGGCGGGCGCGGGCAAGCTGAACTTCCTGGCCGGCGGCGCCTATACCTGGCACGACCTCAGCACCGAACGCATGGTCCGGATCGGCGGCGGCACGCAAAAGCTGCAGGCCGACTACGGTGCCAGCACCGCGCAGCTGTTCACCGAGCTGGGTTACGCCATGCGCGTCTCGCCCGCGCTGACGCTGGAACCGTACGCGGGCCTGACCTGGAGCGACCAGCGCATCCGCGGCTTCTCCGAATCGGGCGGCTACGCGGCCCTGTCCGGCCAGAGCCAGCGCAACGCCCTGACCACCACCACGCTGGGCCTGCGCGGCCGCCAGGACATCATGCTGGGCTCGATCAGCGCCGCGCTGCGTGCGGGCCTGGGCTGGCGGCATACCTTCGGCGACGTGCAACCCAGCACCACCATGGCCTTCGCCGGCGGCGATTCGTTCTCGGTGACCGGCGCGCCCATCGCCCGCAACGCGGCGCTGGTCGAGCTGGGCCTGGACGGCAACCTGTCGCGCAGCACCACGCTGGCGGTGGGCTACAGCGGACAGTTCGGTTCGGGCAACCGCGACCAGACCGCGTCGATGACGCTGCGCTGGAAATTCTGATCGCGGCCAGCGCCGCGCGCAGATGACAAAGGCGGCCCGATCGGGCCGCCTTCTTTTTGCTTTGCAGGATCGACGCGCGACCGCTCAGCCGCCCTGAATCTTCTTCACCAGCGCCGTCGTGGAACGCTCGAACTCGAACGGGATCGCCACCGCGCGGCCGCCCCAGCTCTTGACCAGCGCGGTCTCGGGCAGTGTTTCCATGTCGTAGTCGCCGCCCTTGACGATCAGGTCGGGCTTCAACTGGCCGATCAGGACCTCGGGCGTGTCCTCATGGAACGAGGTCACCACGGCGACACAGCCCAGCGCCGCCAGCAGCGCGGCGCGGTCCTCCATGCGGTTGAGCGGGCGCTCGGCGCCCTTGCCCAGGCGGCGCACGGATTCGTCGGTGTTGACCGCCACGATCAGCGTGCCGCCCAGCTGGGCCGCCTGATCCAGGTAGGAGGCGTGCCCGCGATGCAGGATGTCGAAGACGCCATTGGTGAACACCAGTGGCCGCGCATAGCGGCCGGCGGCGACGGCGGCGACGCAGTCGCCGCGGGACAGGATCTTGGATTCGAAGCGGGCGGTCATGGCCGGATTGTAGCGGTCAGGCGCCCGCCAGGATGATTTCCTTTTCCTTGGGGACGAGCAGCGCCGTCATTTCCTTGCGGTAGCGGTTCAGGTCCTTGACGGTCTCGAAGCTGCGGTCCATCAGCTTGGACAGGATGTGCAGGATGCGCGAGGCGACCTTCTGCTCCCAGACGCCATCGAAGCGGATCTGCGTGTCCAGCCAGTGTTCCAGCCAGCCCGGCTCCGGCAGGCGCGACTGCACCGTGTCGTTGGGGAACAGCTGCTTGTTCACGTGCAGGTTGGTCGGGTGCAACGCCTGCTGCGTGCGCGCGGCCGACGCCATCAGCACGCCGATCTTCGAGAACGCCAGGCGGGCCTGCTCGCTGGTTTCCTGGCCACGATCATGCAGCGCGCGGCGCATGTACTGCAGATAGGCGCCGGCGTGGCGGGCCTCGTCCTGCGCCACGGTCTTGTAGATGGCCTTGATGACCGGCTCGGTATGCCATTCGGCGGCGCGGCGGTACCAGTGGTTCAGACGCACCTCGCCGCAGAAATGCAGCATCAGGGTTTCCAGCTCGGGCGCCGGATCGAATTCAAAGCGCACCTTGTGCAGCTCTTCCTCGGTCGGCATCAGGTCCGGGCGGAAGCGGCGCAGGTATTCGATCAGCACCAGGGAATGCTTCTGCTCTTCAAAGAACCAGACCGACATGAATGCGCAGAAATCGCTGTCGCCGCGATTGTCGCGCAGGAACATCTCCGTCGCAGGAAGCGCCGCCCATTCGGTGATGGCGTTCATCTTGATCGTCTGGGCCTGCTCGTCCGAGAGCTTGCTGCGATCAAAATCATCCCAGGGGATGTCATGCGCCATGTTCCAGCGCACGGCTTCCATGGTCTTGAAGAGTTCAGGATAAAGCATGGTCTGCCCTTGTATATGTCCCGCGTGGGGCTATAGAAATAAATCGAATGGCGCCGCGGCCTGGAAGCCGCGCTGCGCGCCTGCGGGCGGCATGTTCCGTCTGCGCGCGGCGCAGGATGGAGCCTGGGTGGCGCCGTCTCCCGCGAGCGCTATTTTTCGCCGCGTCCCGCGAAGCTATGATGACTGTTTCATGAACGAAACATGACAGGAACCGTCTAGAGCATCGCGCCGCCTACCGGGTCAATGCCCACAGCGCCACCCCGACAGCCAGCGCGATCACGCCGACCAGGGCCGCGACGAGCCGGTTGTTCTGCTCTTGCGCCCGGCGCAGCTGGACCATTTCGGCCAGCAGGGCGGGCGAGACGTTCGGGCGGTTGAGATGGTCGTGGACCAGCCTGGGCAGCGCCGGCAGCATCTGCGACCACTGCGCCGCTTCCTTTTCCAGGCTCTGGCGCAGGCCCTTGATGCCGACGCGCTGGCGCATCCAGCGTTCCAGATAGGGCTTGGCCGTCTTCCAGAGATCGAGATTGGGATCCAACTGCCGTCCCAGGCCCTCGACGTTGAGCAGCGTCTTCTGCAGCAGCACCAGCTGCGGCTGGATCTCGACATTGAAGCGCCGCGAGGTCTGGAACAGGCGCAGCAGCACCTGGCCCAGCGAGATTTCGGACAGCGGCCGATCGAAGTACGGCTCGCACACGGCGCGCACCGCGCCCTCCAGCTCTTCCTCGCGCGTGTCGGGCGGCACCCAGCCTGACTCGATATGCAGCTGCGCCACACGGCGGTAATCGCGGTGGAAGAAGGCCAGGAAATTCTGCGCCAGGTAGTTCTTGTCGAACTCGGACAGCGAGCCGACGATGCCGAAGTCCAGCGCGATATAGCTGCCCAGCGTCTCGGGCCGGTCGGACACGTAGATGTTGCCCGGGTGCATGTCGGCGTGGAAGAAGCCGTCGGTGAACACCTGGGTGAAGAAGATCTCGACGCCGGTGCGGGCCAGCGTGGGGATGTCGATGCCGGCCTCGCGCATGCGCTCGACCTGCCCCACCGGCATGCCGTACATGCGCTGCATGGTGAACACGGTGGCGGCGGTGTATTCCCAGATCACCTCGGGCACGATCAGCATGTCGCCACGGCCCGATTCGGGGCCGAAATTGCGGCGCAGCTGGCTGCAATTGGAGGCCTCGCGCACCAGGTCCAGCTCGTCGTGCAGGTACTTGTCGAATTCCGCCACCACCTCGCGCGGCTTCAGGCGGCGGCCGTCCGGACCCAGGCGCTCGATGATGCGGGCCACGATCTTCAGCAGCGACAGGTCCTTTTCGATGATGCTCAGCATGCCCGGGCGCAGCACCTTGACCGCCACCTCGCGGCCGTCGTGCAGCACCGCGAAGTGCACCTGGGCGATCGAGGCCGAGGCCACGGGATCGACATCGAATTGCGCGAACAGCTTGTCGGGCGGCGCGCCGAGCGCGGCCTCGACGCAGGCGGCGGCCTGGGCCGACGGGAACGGCGGCACGCGATCCTGCAGCAGCGCCAGCTCATTGGCGATATCGGCCGGGATCAGGTCGCGGCGGGTGGACAGCACCTGGCCGAACTTGACGAAGATGGGACCCAGCGACTCCAGCGCCAAGCGCAGCCGCAATCCGCGCGGCTGGCGCGGACGAGTGCCCAGCCGCATGACGCGCAGCAGGCAGGTGGCCAGCGGGTGGTTCAGGCTGGAGAGCACCAGCTCGTCCAGACCGTAGCGCAGGGAAACCAGGATGATGCGTAGCAGGCGCAGCAGAGGGAACATGGATCAGGCGCCCCGCTTGGCGCCGGCGGCGGCCAGTTTCGTCTGCAAGGCGGCGGCGGACCGCGCCAGCGCCTCGGCGCGCGCGTCCAGCTCGGCCAGGTCCAGGCGCCATTGCGCCAGCGCCGGACGGCCCAGCAGCAGGCCGCTTTCCTCGGCCAGGTATTCGGACACATTCTCGGCCGCGCGCTGGCCTGCCTGCAACGTGCCGCCCGCCAGCTTGCGCGCCCCGCCCACCAGGCGCAGCGCGGCGATGTCGCCCACCACGCGCGCCAGCGCGTCTTCGGGATCCCAGCGCAGTTGCTTGGACAGGTCGGCCACCACCTGGGCCAGCGCCGCATCGCCGGAGATATGCGTGGCCTCGGCCACGTCGGGCGCCTCGCCGCCCGACAGGCGCGGCAGCGGCAGCTTTTCGGGCGATACCGTCAGCGTCACATCCGGCACCACGGCCGGATCGGACAGCTCGGCCAGCCCGTCGCTGCCGATGGTCAGGCCCAGCGAGAATCCGCCCAGCGCGAAACGCACCGTCTTGCCGGCGTGGCGGACCAGGCGCTCGCGCGCCCAGTCTTCGCGCTTCAACAGCATGTTGAGCGCCTGGGTGGCCAAGCGTGACGGCGTGGGCAGGAACGGAAGAGGCAGCATGAAAGGCAATCGGCAACGGCCAAGGGGCGGGGTTGCCGGTTTTTTACAGTGGGCAAGCCTGGAGTGTAACGGGTCGGGGCGTAGCGTGGCTTTGCGCCCGGACATGGAAAAACCGGCCCAGAAGGGCCGGTTGGGACCGGACGGCCAGGGCCGTCCGGATCGGTGCAGCAGACGTCAGGCTCAGCTGGCGTAGTCGACCGGGATCTGCTGGATGCCGGCCAGCAACCAGCCGCCATTGGCCGGCTTGTACAGGTTCCAGACTTCCTCGAAGCGGAAGGCCTCGGCGCCGGGCGCCTCGCGCAGCATGCCCGAGAAGCGGACGCTGGCCAGGTGGCCGTCGGAAACGGTCTCGATGCCCAGCAGCTCGGCGTTCAGCAGGACCACTTCGGTCTTGTTGGCGGCGCCGCCGCGTTCGGTCAGCTGCGGCTTGAGCTCGACGATCAGGTCGTCGGTCAGGAACTCGCGCAGGCGGTCGGTTTCACCGCTGTCCCAGACGGCCTGGATGCGCACGAACTGTTCCTTGGCCTGCTTCAGGAAGCTGACGGTGTCGAAGTCGCCCGGCACGTACCAGTTGCTTTCTTCACCAGCCTTGGGCAGCGCGGCCACGGCGGGCGCGACAGCAGCAGCGGCCACAGGCGCGGCGGGAGCCGCCGGAGCCGGCTGCAGCGTTTCACGCCACATGGGCTGTTGCTGCGGCTGACCCGGAGCCTGGCCCGCGCCGCCGAAGGCGGACTGCGTGGCCGGACGCGGCGCGGCGCCACGCAGGCGGCGCACGATGAACAACACGGCGAAGACGGCCAGCGCGATCAGCAGCGCGGACGACAGGAACTCGGCGAAGGCGCCGGACAGGCCCATGCTGGAAAGCAGCGCGGCGATGCCCAGGCCGGCGGCGATGCCGGCGATGGGGC
>NZ_JBICCO010000089.1:0-28422 GCF_043119405.1 Achromobacter sp. 413638 | reverse complement strand
CCGAGCCCCCCCCCCCCCCCCCCCCCCCCCCCCCCCCCCCCCCCCCCCCCCCCCCCCCCACGGTGTCGGGATCGCGCACGGCCGAGGACGGCGAAATCAGGTAAATGCCGCGCGCGTCCGGCAGCGCGTGGGGATGATCATGGTCGTGGCCGCAGTCATCGTCGCAGACATGGCCGTCGTGGTCATGCGCGTGCTCGTGGTGGGCGTCGTGATCGTGGGCGGCCTTGGACTTGCCGCTCTTGGACTTGCTGCTCATGCGTTGGATTCCTTGCTGCGGCGCTCGCGGAAGAACCGACGCAGCAGGTCGCCGCAGGTTTCCGCCAGCACGCCGCCGGTGACCGAGGTGTGGTGATTGAGTTTGGGGACGGCGCCGACATCCAGCACGCTGCCGCAGGCGCCCGTCTTGGGATCATGCGCGCCGAACACCACCCGCGCCAGGCGCGCGTGCAGCATGGCGCCGATGCACATGACGCAGGGTTCCAGCGTGACATAGACGCTGATGCCCGGCAGCCGGTAGTTCTCCAGCAGCGCGGCGGCGGCGCGCAGCGCCACGATCTCGGCGTGCGCGGTGGGATCGTGGTCGATGATGGTGCGGTTGTAGCCGCGGCCCAGGATGTCGCCCTGCGCCGACACCACCAGCGCGCCCACCGGCACCTCGCCGATGTCGTAGGCCTCCTGCGCCAGTTCCAGCGCCAGCCGCATGAACCGCTCGTCCTGGGCGGTCCACGGCGCGGGCGGCGCGATCAGCGCCGCCTCAGCCACGGTACACCCGCGACTTCAGCGTGATGCGGCCAGCCAGGCTGGTGACGGCCTCTTCCAGCCATTGATACAGCTCGGCGTTCTCGTCGTAGCGGGCCTGATTCAGGTTGGACACCCGGCCTTCCTCGATGAAGCCCCAGGCGCGGCTGCGCTTGTCGCGGTGCTTGGGGTCCCAGACGCCGAAGGCGAAACCGCCGGCGCGGCGGATCAGCGAGAAGCACGGAATGTCGGTGTAGCCATCGCCGACGAAGACCATCTGGTCGAACGGCACGCGCAGGCGGTCCTCGGGCACCTTGCGGTTGACCTCGAACGGCTTGTTGCGGAACTCGCGGCCGATGATGCCCTTCTGGATGTGGAACAGGTAGCGCGTCTTGTCGGTGAAGCTGACGATGCGGCGCGGAAACTCGATGCCGCCGTCGGCGCCATAAGTGAACTCGGACGCCCAGATCTCTGTGAACTCGTGGGCGATGGGCGTGGAACGCACCACGTCGCCGATGCCGCTGGAGATCAGGTAGAACTCCAGCTGCACCTGCGGATGCTCGGCGCGCACCGCCGCGCGCAGGCGCGGGAACAGGGTGGAAACGCCTTCGTGCAATTCCAGCCGCGCGCCCCAGTCACGCAGGCGCTGCTGCGTGATCGGGCCGTGCTGGCCGGCCTGCGACAGCTGAATCATCTTGTACAGATAGGCGGGCACCGGATCCCAATCGTGATGGGTCAGCAGCGGATCGACCTGGTCTTTCCAGAAACTGGCGGTGTCCACGCCGATGCTGCCCAGGAACCCGGACGTGCTGTCCGAGGCCAGCGTGTCGTCGAAGTCGAAAATCAGGGCGATGACGTCGGACATGGATATGCGTGTGTGAGGGCGACAGCCGCCATTTTGCCTGATTGCGGCGGCGGCTGCGCCCCGATGGGCGCGCGCGGACGCGCGCCCTGCCCGTCCGGCCGGCCACGGCCGCCGGCGGGCGCGGCCTTACTGGCGCATCGGCGCGCCGGTGGCCGGGGCCATGCCCGGCGTGGCGGCGGGCGGCGGCGCGCTCTCGGCCGGCGCCTGGATCACGGTCTCGCGCAATACGCCGCCGCCCTGCACGCTGCCGCGCACCTGGGTGGGCGAGGTCATCTGCGTAATGCAGTCCTGGCGGGACGCCTGCGGCAGGCGATTGCAGCGGTCCAGCATGTTCTGCTGAAGCTGGGACGTCGAGCCCTCCTGCAAGCGCTGACGATTGGCTTCCTCGCGGGCGGCGCCAGCCTCGCGCAGGCAGGCGCTGCGGTCCTGGCCCGTCGTGCCCTTCTTGCAGTTCGCCACGTCCTGCTCGTACTGCGCCTGGATGCCGGCGCGCCCGATCGGGTCGGCGGCGTGCGCGGCCGCGGCGCCCAGCACCAGTCCGGCGGCGCAGAGCGCGCCCGCGAGGCGTTTCGTGGAAATGGAACGTACATTCATAGCCAGCTCCTGAGAGACGATTGAACACACGAGCGGCTGGTCGGGAATCCGACTGCCGCTCCCATGGAACAACTATCCCACGCCGGCGCTACCGGGGCATGTCCACCGACGTGGAAACGTAAGCTGAAGTTTCATCCATTTTGGGGCCGCGCGGCGCAAAAGGCCGGCCCGGACTTGCGCTCGCGCAAGCCGTCCGCGCACCGCGCGCCCCGCGCGCCAGCATGACGCAGCGCAACAGCCGGGACGCGGTCATGGGCCTGTACATGTTGCGTCCCTTGTTACTTTGTTCCTCGCCCCTAGCGGGCGTCCCTGTCCGCGTCTTCCCGCTTCAGGCTGCCGCGATAGGTCGCGGCGCGCATCAGCAGCATGGCGGTGACCGGCGAGGACACGATCAGCAGCAGCGTGATGATGACCTCATGGAACACCGGCCGCGACGACAGCGCCGAGAACACCAGCATGGAAGACGCCAGCACGCAGCCGCAGCCCAGCGTATTGCCGAGCGTGGGCGCGTGGATGCGGGCATAGAAGGAACGGAAGCGCAGCAGGCCGGCCGAGCCAGTCAGCGCCAGCAGCCCGCCCAGCACCAGCAGGATGCTGGCCGGAATGCCCGCCCACAGCGGAATCTGCGATTCGATCATGGCTCGATCACCTCCCCGCGCAGCAGGAAGCGGGCCATGGCCGTGGAGCCCACGAAGCCGAACAGCGCGATCAGCAGCGCGATGTCGAAATACACCGACGTGCCCGACCGGATGCCGAAGACCAGCATGGTCAGCATGCCGTTGATGTAGAGGGTGTCCAGCGCCAGCACGCGGTCCTGCGCGGTGGGGCCGCGCAGCAGGCGCACGGCGGCCAGCACCATGCCCAGCGCGAAGCACACCAGGGCGAAGGACGCCGCCCAGTAAAGCACGGTGTTCATTCGAAAATCTCCTTGAGCGGACGCTCATAGCGGTCCTGCACCAGCTGCACCCATTCCTCCTCGTTCTGCAGGTCCAGCACGTGCAGCTTCAGGCAATGGTCGTCGGTCAGGTCCACCCAGACCGTGCCGGGCGTGTAGGTGACGATGCAGGCCAGCATCGCCAGGCCATGCGGATCCCGCATGCTCAGCGGGATCATGATGAACCCCGGCGAAAAATCGTTGCGGCGCGGATTCAGGATCAGCCTGGCCACCGCGATATTGGACTTGATGATGTCGACCGTCACGTTCAGGAACAGCGGCACCGCCTTCCACAGCCGCCGCGGCCGCGCCTTGAGCGGACGCAGCCGGCTGGCGGCCCAGGTGAACCACAGCGCCAGCGCCGCGCCCAGCGCGATCTGGCCGGCCGACAGGCTTTCGTTCAGCACCAGCCACAGCACGAACAGGAACAGCGGCAGGAACAGGAAATACAGGCGCCGCATCACTGGCCTCCTTGCGCCGCGCGCACCGTCTGGGCGGACATCACGGCGTCGATGTACGACTTGGGGTGATCCAGCGAGCGCGCCGCGTCGTCCAGATAGGCCGACACCGGACCGGCGCCCGCCGCCAGACCGACGCACAGCAGGATCAGCACCGCCACCGGGCCGGCCTCGATCACGCGCAGGCGCGGCGTGCTGCGGTCGTCGCTGGCCCAGAACACGCGGATGCCCGCGCGCCCCAGCCCGATCAGGCCCGCCAGGCCGGACAGCAGCACGGCGGCCACCAGCAGCCAGGCGTCCAGCGGCGGCGCGGACTCGGTCGCGGCCGACACCGCCGCCGACAGCAGCGAAAGCTTGGCCACGAAGCCCGACAGCGGCGGCAGCCCGGTCACCAGCAAGGCGCAGCTGATGAAGGCCAGGCCGAGGAAGGCCATGGCCGCCGGAATCGCCACGCCCACCACGTCGTCCGATCGATTAACCGAGGCCGGATCGTCCAGGTCGAAGGCGTCCAGTGTCACGGCCAGCACGTTGGCGCCAAAACTGCGGGTGCGCTCGATGAGCTCGGCCAGCATGAAGAAGGCGCCGGTGGTCAGCACCGAGCTGATCAGGTAGAACAGCGCCGGCCCGGTCAGCGTCACGCCCGGCATGCCCAGCGCCGTCAGCAGCGTGCCGGCGGACACGATCACGCAATAGCCGACCATCTTCTCCAGCTGCTGCGTGGCCAGCAGCCCCAGGCCGCCGAACAGCAGCGTCGCCAGACCGGCGGCGAACATCCAGTCCAGGCTGAAGGCGGCCGGCGCGCCGGTGGGCAGCAGCAGCGAGCCGATGCGCAGCAGCGCGTAGATGCCGACCTTGGTCATGATGGAGAACATGGCGGCGATGGGCGCGCCGGCCGAGCCGTAGCCCTTGACCAGCCAGAAGTTCAGCGGCCAGGCGCCCGCCTTGACCAGGAAGGCCACGCCCAGCACCGCCGCGCCGGCCTCGAACAGCATGCGGTCGGCGCCGGCCAGCTCGCCCGCGCGCAGCGCCAGATCGGCCATGTTCAGCGTGCCGGTCACGCCGTAGATCAGCGCGATGCTGATCAGCAGCAGGAAGGATGCCACCAGGTTCACGGCGATGTACTGCATGCCGGCGCTGACGCGCGCCACGCCCGAGCCGTGCAGCAGCAGGCCGTAGGACGCGGCCAGCAGCACCTCGAAGAACACGAACAGGTTGAACAGGTCGCCGGTCAGAAAGGCGCCGTTCAGGCCCATCAGCAGGAACTGGAACAGGGAATGGAAATGCACCCCGGCACGGTCCCAGCGCGCCAGCGCGTAGATCAGCGTGGCCAGGCCCAGCACCGAGGTCAGCGTCAGCATGACGGCGGCCAGCCGGTCCACCACCAGCACGATGCCGAACGGCGCGGCCCAATCGCCGACCAGGTAGACCCCCACTCCGCCCGGCCAGCCCGCCGCGCCGCCCGCGGCGGCCAGCAAGGCGATGGCGGCGGCCAGCTGGGCCACGGTGGACACCAGGGAGATCGCGCCCCGGGCATGGCGGCTGGTGTCGGCCAGCAGCAGCATCAGCGCGCCGGCGACCAGCGGCGTGACGATGGGCAATACGGGTAGATGTAGCAACCAGAAGCTCAAGATCCGGACTCCCGTCCGTCGACGTGGTCGGTGCCGGTCAGGCCCCGCGACGCCAGCAACACCACCAGGAACAGCGCCGTGGTGGCGAAGCCGATCACGATGGCCGTCAGCACCAGGGCCTGCGGCAAGGGATCGGCATACCACGACGGATCATGCGAGGCGGCCGGATCGATCACCGGCGGGCGTCCCGAGGTGAGCCGGCCCATGCCGAAGATGAACAGGTTGACCGCGTAGGAAACCAGCGACAGGCCCATGATGAACTGGAACGTCCGGGGCCGCAGCAGCAGCCAGACGCCCGAGCCCGCCAAGACGCCGATCGCGACGGCGTAAATCAATTCCATCAAGCTTCCCCTGTTTGAGCGGCCGCCGCCTGGCTTTCGACAGCGGCCTTGCGTTGCGCGCGCAGCGATTGGTGCGCCAGCGCCACCAGCACCAGCACGGTGGAGCCCACGACCAGCATGTACACGCCCAGGTCGAACAGCAACACGCTGGACAGGTGCACGTGGCCGACCAGCGGCAGCGCGATGTCCCAGGCCAGCGCGGCCAGGAACGGCTTGTAGAGCAGCCAGGCCGACACCGCCGCCGCGCCGGCGAACAGCAGGCCCAGGCCGATCCAGTTCTGCGGATTCAGCCGGCTGCGCGATTCCACCCAGTACACCCCGCCCACCATGTATTGCAGGATGACCGAGGTGGCGAAGATCAGGCCGCCGACGAAGCCGCCGCCGGGCTGGTTGTGGCCGCGCAGCAGGAAATACACCGAGATCAGGGCGGCGGTGGGCAGCAGCAGCCGCACCAGCACCGCCGGCACCATCATCCTGCCCTCGGGCAGCAGGCGCTTGATGTCGGGCGCCTCCAGCGGCACGCCGCCGTCCTGGTCCAGCTGCTGGCGCGGCAGGTCCGCGCTTTCGGCGGCGGGACGGAAGCGGCGCAGCAGCGCGTAGACGGTCAGCGCCACGATGCCCAGCACCGTGATCTCGCCAAAGGTATCGAAGCCGCGGAAGTCCACCAGGATCACGTTGACCACGTTGGTGCCGCCGCCGTCCGGCAGCGCGCGCTCGACGAAGTACGAGGAGATCGTGTCGCCCTGAGGCCGCGTCAGCACCGCGTAGGCCAGCGCCGACATGCCGCCGCCGGCGGCCACGGCCATCAGCAGGTCGCGCAGGCGGCGGCCGCGCGCCTTGAGGCTGCTCCAGGCGCCCTCGTCATCCTGCTCGATGCGGCGCGGCAGCCAGCGCAGGCCCAGCAGCAGCAGGACCAGTGTCACCACCTCGACCGACAGCTGCGTCAGCGCCAGGTCCGGCGCCGAGAACCAGACGAAGGTCAGGCAGGTCACCAGGCCCGCGCCGCCCGCCAGCGCCAGCGAGGCCAGCCGGTGGTACTTGGCCTGATAGGCCGCCGCCACCGCGCAGACGCCGCCCACCAGCCACAGCAGGGCGAAGGCCGGGTCCACCGTGGTCAGATGGCCCGCGCCATCCAGCCAGCCGCCGGCGCGCAGCGGCAGCCACGCCACGAACAGCGTGCCCAGCACGATCAGCAGCATCTGCACCTGCAGGCGCGAGGACGCCAGCCAGCGCAGCAGCCAGGACGCCGCCACGCTGGAGCCGTCCAGCAGCGTCTCGAAGCTGCGCCGGCCGTCGAAGCGGTAGATGAAGGGCACGCGGCCGGGATTGGCCAGCTGGTGCGCGCGCAGCGCCAGGTACAGCACCACGCCCGCCGTCATGGCGACCACGCTCATGACCAGCGGCAGGTTCACGCCGTGCCAGACGGCCAGGCTGTATTCGGGCATGTCCGCGCCCAGGATGCTCTGCGCGGCCGTGGCCAGGAACGGACCCACGGTGTACGCCGGGAACACGCCGACCAGCAGGCACATGAACACCAGCAGCGCGCTGGGAAACAGCATCCAGCGCGGCGGCTCGTGCGGCGCGCGCGGCAGGTCGGTGGCCGGCGGCCCGAAGAACACCTGCAGGATGAAGCGCAGCGAATAGGCCACGCTGAAGGCGCCGGCAACGGTAGCCGCCAGCGGCAGCCCGACGCGAGTGGTCCAGTCGCCGCTGACGAAGGTGGTTTCGGCGAAGAACATCTCTTTCGAGATGAAGCCGTTGAGCAGCGGCACCCCCGCCATGGACGCGGCCGCCACCATGGCCAGCGTGGCCGTGATCGGCATGGCCTTGTACAGGCCGGAGAGCCGGCCCAGGTCGCGCGTGCCGGTCTCGTGGTCGACGATGCCGGCGGCCATGAAGAGCGAGGCCTTGAAGGTCGCGTGGTTGACCATGTGGAAGATGGCGGCCACCAGCGCCAGGCTGCTGTTCAGGCCCAGCAGCAGCGTGATCAGGCCCAGGTGGCTGATGGTGGAATAGGCCAGCACGCCCTTCATGTCCTGCTGGAAGATGGCGGCGTAGGCGCCCAGCACCAGCGTGATCAGCCCCGCCCCGCCGATGATCCAGAACCAGGCGTCGGTGCCGGCCAGCACCGGCCAGAATCTCGCCAGCAGGAACACCCCGGCCTTCACCATGGTGGCCGAGTGCAGGTAGGCCGACACCGGCGTGGGCGCGGCCATGGCGTTGGGCAGCCAGAACTGGAACGGGAACTGCGCGCTCTTGGTCAGCGCGCCCAGCGCCACCAGCGCCAGCACCGCGGGATACCAGGGATCCGCGCGCACGAGGTCGCCGGCGGCCAGCACCCGGTCCATGTCGTAGCTGCCGACGATGTGGCCCAGGATCAGCACGCCGGCCAGCAGGCACAGCCCGCCCGCGCCGGTGACGGTGAGCGCCATGCGCGCGCCGCGCCGCGCGTCCAGGCGATGGTGCCAGTAGGCGATCAGCATGAACGAGGCCAGGCTGGTCATTTCCCAGAACATCACCAGCTGGATCAGGTTGCCGGACAGCACCACGCCCAGCATGGCGGCCATGAAGGCCTGGAAGAAGGAAAAGAAGCGTGGCACCGGATCTTCCGGCGACATGTAGTAGCGCGCGTACAGCACCACCAGCGCGCCCATGCCCGAGACGATCAGCGAGAACAGCCAGGCGTAGCCGTCCATGCGCAACGTGAATTGCAGCCCCAGCGCTGGCGCCCAGGGGATGTCGTAGCGGACCACGCCGCCGCCGGCGACCTGGGGATAGAGGCTCGCCACCAGCACCGCGCAGGCGAGCGCGATGAGGCCAGCCAGCCAGGCTTCGGCGTTGCGGGCGTTGGACGGCAGCAGCGCGGCGCACAGGCTGCCGGCGAACGGCAGAGCGAGGATCAGGATCAGCGACATGGCGTTCCGAGAGTGTCCGGGCCCCCTCCCGCCAGCGCCAGGCAGCGAGAGACGAAACAGACCGGGGATTGAAAGACAAAGACGGACGGAACCCTGGCCTGGTGCGTCGCTGCACTACGCGTTGCCCCGCGGGAACTACATCTGCGCCATTGAACGGCGACGGGAGAAACAAACGCAATAGTTTTCTTGCAAGACCGGCCAAGAATCTCATCCGAAAAATATCAGATTCTTGTAAGTTATGCAGAGATTTATGCGCGTAGCGGTCCGATGACGGCACGATCGCTGCGCAATCATTGCGCATTCCGACCCTGTGAGAACCCTGAGCGGCGGAGCCGCGCACCCATCCTCACACCGCGCCAGACAGGGACTCCCCCGGCTTGACCTGCCCCGGCTTCCTCGGTTGAATGGCCCCCGTGACGCGCTCTCAAAAGGAATGCGGCGCGCTACGGAGGCGGCCCGCAGGCGCCGCCCCAGTCCCTCAGAAGATAAAAGATACGGAGAAGACTCTTGACCGCGCTTACCCAAGCCAAGGCCGCCCTGGCCGCCGCCCTCGCGGGCCTCTGCCTCAGCTCGGCCGCCGTGGCCGCCGACGCCTACCCCAGCAAACCCATTCGCCTGATCGTGCCCTTCGCCGCCGGCGGCACCACCGACATCGTCGCCCGTATCGTGTCCGAGGGGCTGACCCGCGAGCTGGGCCAGGCCGTCGTGGTCGAGAACCGGGGCGGCGGCGGCGGCTCCATCGGCGCCGACGCCCTGGTGCGCTCGACGCCCGACGGCTACACCCTGGGCGTGGCCACCGTCAGCACCATGGCCACCAACCCGGCCACCAATCCGCAGAACCCCTACAACCCGATCAAGGACTTCACCCCCATCACCAATCTGGTCAACGTACCCAACGTCCTGACCGTGAACCCCTCGGTGCCGGCCAAGACCCTGGCCGAATTCATCACGCTGCTCAAGAACAACCCGGGCAAGTACAGCTACGCCTCGTCCGGCACCGGCGGCATCAGCCACCTGGACGGCGAGCTGTTCAAGTCGCTGACCAATACCGACATGGTGCACGTGCCATACCGTGGCTCGGGCCCGGCGCTGAACGACGTGATCGCCGGCCAGGTCAACGCGCAATTCGACAACCTGCCCTCTTCCATGCCCCATATCCAGGCCGGCAAGCTGCGCGCCCTGGCGATCGAGGCGCCCAAGCGCCTGCCCTCGCTGCCGG
This sequence comes from Achromobacter sp. 413638, assembly GCF_043119405.1. Lineage (NCBI taxonomy): Bacteria > Pseudomonadati > Pseudomonadota > Betaproteobacteria > Burkholderiales > Alcaligenaceae > Achromobacter > Achromobacter sp. 413638. The sequence goes on along the minus strand of NZ_JBICCO010000089.1, from coordinate 18,730 downwards.
ACGTGCCGAACTTCGGGGAAGCCGGCCTGCCGCAGATGGACAACATGGCCTGGTATGGCCTGGTCGCGCCGGCGGGCACCCCGCAGGCCGTGGTCGATCGCATCCACGCCGCCGCCGTCAAGGTGCTGAAGGATCCGAAGATCGCCCAGCGCCTGGCCGATGGCGGCTCGCTGGTGGACGGCAGCACGCCGGCCGAATACGCCGCCCTGATCAAGCGCGAACTGGAACTGCGCCAGCGCATCGCCAAGGACCGCGACATCAAGCTGTCGAACTGAACCCCCCTGCCGGCCGCGCCGCCTCGTCCGCTCTCCCGGGCGCGGCGGCGCCGGACCGTTGCGCCCGGACCGCAGCCCCTTGACTGCAATCGCCCCGGTGGTAGCATCTGCCCCCGTGCGATCCGATCTTTCCTCCCCTCCTGACGCCGCCAGCGCCCTTTGCGCCCTGCGCTCGACCCTGTTGAGCTCGCAGGAAGTCGCCGCGCGTTCCGCTTACGCGCGCTCCAAGCCCGGCTAATCCGCCGGCGCCCCTTCCCGTTTTCCACCCTTTTCCGGCCCGCCGCCGGCTGCTTGCGCACATCCGCGCCCGCCGCCGGCCTCGGCCCGGGACCGCCCGCCCACATCCAGGCCGGCGGTTCCTGCCGCTCGGCCCGCTTCCGTCCGCCCTGAACCGGACGGCGGCCGGCCGGGCGCACACGACCTTTGCGCCTATCGTCATGCAACTCACCAAGAATTTCGTCAAAGCCAAGAATCCCTGTGCGGGCGGCTACAAATGGTTCCTGCGGGATCACAACGGACAGGGCGACTATCAGGCCGTGCTCGACGCCCTGGTCGCCGACGGCCGCGTCGGCGATGCCTGCTGGCTGCTGGACCAGTTCGGCCCGACCGACGCGGTGCTGCGGCTGGACGAGATCGACGCCAGCGCGGTGGTGTTCGCCGGCACGATCGAGGTGCGCATGGGCATCAATGTGGATTCCGTGGTGCGCGCCGGACGCGGCATCATCGCGGGCGGCGGCATCCGCGCCGGCGAATCGGTGATCGCCGGCGAGAACATCCAGTCGGGCGCCCAGATCGCCAGCGCCGGCCTGCTGCGCGCGGGCGGCGACATCAGCGCCGAATGGGGCATCGAGACGGCCGACACGCTGGACTGCGCCGGCAACGCGCGCGCCAAATGGGATGTGCGCGCGGGCGGCAAGATGACCGTGGGAGGCCATCTGCACGCGGGCCAGGACGTGGCCTGCGACGACGCCATCACCTGCGGCCAGGGCCTCAAGGCGGGCGGCTCGGTCATCGCCGCCAAGGCGCTCAGCGCCGGCTGCGGCATCCAGGCCGGCGCGTCCGTCGATTGCGGCGAGCACCTGGCCGCCGGTTGGGGCATGATCGCTGGCGAGGACATCCGCGCCGAGGGCGCCATCCGCGCGGGCGAAGGCATCCAGGCGCAAGGCGCCATCACGGCCGGCCCCGGCCACGGCATCTATGCCGGCCTGAACGTGCGCCTGGACGCCTGGCCGGTCTGCGCCAGGGTCATCGCGAGCGAGCGTCCCAGCCAGCTGGTCAGCGGGCATTGGGAAGCGCGGGAACTGGAACTGGCCTGACCGGGCCGGGCGCCAGCCGCCGCGCAAGGGCTGGCGCCCTCCCCGCTATCGCGCCGGCCTGAGCACCAGCATCAGCCCCAGCAGGATCGCCGCCATCCCGACCAGGCTCAAGACCGGCAGCCGATTGCCCAGGATCAGGAAATCCAGCAGCGCCGTGCCGACCGGCACCAGGTAGAACAGGCTGGTCACGTTGACCAGGTTGCCCGCCTGGATCATGCGGTAGAACAGCAGCGTCGCGCCCACCGAGATCACCAGGCCCATCCACAGCCAGGGCAGCACGAAGCCGATGCTCCAGTCCGCCCACAAGGGCTGGAACGGCGCGAACAGCAGGCACAGGACTAGGCTGACCGCGTATTGCAGCGGCATCACGTCCATGGGCGGCTGGCTGGCGCGCTTCTGCAGGATGGCCCCCGCCGTCATGCTCAGCAGCGCGGCCAGGGCGAAGCCGATGCCCGCCGCCGAATAGCGCGCCAAGGCGATGCTCTGGAACACCACCATGATGAGCCCGGCCAGGGCCAGCAGCAGGCCCGACACACGGCCCGCGTCGAAGCGCCGCTCCATCAGCGCCAGCGTCAGGATGGGCTGCGCGCCCAGCAGGGTCGCCAGCACCCCTGGCGTGACGCCGTGGTCCAGCGCCAGCAGATAACAGATGGAATAGCAGCCGATGAGCAGGAAGCCCGTCAGCGCCACGCTGACGCGCGTGCCCGGCGCCGGCAGCCAGCGGCGGCGACCGGCGCAAATCGCCAGCAACACCGTCAGCGCCAGCACGAAGCGCAGCAGCAGGAAGCCAAAGGCGGAGGCATGCGCCAGCCCCCATTTGGCGAAGATCGCGCCGCCGCTCCACAGCAGCACGAACAAGGAAGTGGAGCCATGTGCGGCCCACGCATTCCGGTTGAAAGACATGAGTTTCTACCTGTCGATGAGTGAACAGGCTCGAGCCCGGGCCATCCCGTCGCGGGAAAGCGGCGAGACGGATGCGCGAACCGCCGGACGCGTTCAGGCGTCAAGGCAGGCGGTTGGCGGGCCAGGCAGGAGCGTGATTGGACGAAGCGCGGCGCGTACCGGATCGCCCGAACGGATCGGAACGAGCGGGAAGCGCCTTAGCGGCGGACGACGGCCGACGGCGGGTACGGGCCCGCGACGACGGCGACGACCCCGACGACGGTCGGCGGGGCCGCGGGCGGCGGCGCCGCTGCGACAGGAGGAGAGACCACCGCGCCTCGCGTCATGGCCCGTGCCGGCGCGCGCGCACCCGCTGCGCGGACGGCGCTGGCGGTGACGGCGATGGACAGGAAGTCGGACATGAGCTTGGGGGTGAACGACCCGGAGATCAGGAAGGATCGCCTCTTGCTCGGACGCGGGCCGGACGTGGCGTCCGACCTGGATACCGCACAGGGTCAAGTGCCGTAGTCTACGCGCGGACAGCGGGCGCGTCCAGCGGCGTCACGCGACTTGAGCGAGCCCGCCATTCGCGGCTCGGAACACCGCTCGAAGTCGTGCGTCCGCATCATTCGTCCGCATCATTCGTCCACATCATTCGTCCGCGTAATTCGTCCGCGTCATACGCCCAGCCTACGCGTCGCCGATGCGCCGCTGCGCCACGCCCAGGTCGCGCCAGGCCTCGCCATGGCAGGTGAACATCAGGATCTGGTGGCGTGTCGCGGCATCGAACAGCGCCCGCTTCATGAAGTCGCGGCGGCCCTCGTCGGCGTGAACCAGTGCATCGTCCAGCACCAGCAGCGTCGGACGCCCCGCCTCCTGCAACAGGTCGGCGTAGGCGAAGCGCGCCAGGATGCCCAGCTGCTCGCGGGTGCCGAAACTCAGGCTGTCCAGCGCGTCCTCGCCGCCGGCGCGCTGCAAGGCGGCGGGCAGCAAGGCATCGTCCAGGCGCAGCGCCGCTTCGGGGAACAGCAGCCCAAGGTAATGACGCAGCCGGCGCGCCAGCGGCGCCTGCAGCCGCTGGGTGGCGGCCGCGCGCTTGTCGCTCAGCAGCCGCAACAGCAAGTCCAGCGCCTGCGCGCGCCGATCCAGCTCGTCGCGGCGACGTTGCAGCCGCTCGCAATCGGCCTCGGCCTCGGACAGCCGTTCGCCCAGGCCTTGCGCGCCGGCCTGGTCCAGCTTGCCCTGCAATTGCAGCATCTCGCCGTGCCGGCGCTGCTGCGCCTCGCGCTCCAGCGCGGCCGACTGTTCGAAGCGCAACGCGTCCTGCTCGATCAGCGCCGGGCGCTGGCCGTCCAGCGCCGCCTCGGCCTCGCCCAGCCGCCGCGCCAGCAGATCATGATGGCTGCGCGTCTCGGCCAGCCGCCCTGCCCGCTCCTGCCGCTGCGCGACGCGCTCGGGCGACAGCAGCGCGGTCCGGCTGGCCGTGGCCTGCGATTGCAGCATCTGGGCGCGGGTTGCCTCCGCGTCCGCCGCGCGCCGGGCCTCGGCCCAGGCATTGCCCGCGTGTTCGGCGGCAGCCTCCGCCTCGCCCAGGGCCTGCCGCGCCGAGGCGAGGTCCAGGGCCTCGCCGGCGGCGGCCGGCGGCAAGGCATGCAGACGCGCTCGCAGCGCATCGCGCCGCGCCAGCGCCTCGTCGCGCTGGCCGCGCAGCATGTCGATGCCCTTGGGCGCGTGGATCTGCAACGCCCTGCGCATGCCTTCCAGATCGCCCTTGAGCGCGGCATGGCGGGCATGGCGCGCCTCGACCTCATCGACGCTGGCCGCGCCCAGGCGGGCCAGCAGCGCCGCCCCTTCGGCGTCCAGCGCGGCCAGTTCGCGTTGCAGCGCGGGCAGGTCCTTGCCGCCCGGCTCGATGCGCAGCCGGCCCACGCCGGGCAGTTCCAGCTCCGCCGCCGCCGTCAACAGCAGTTGCCCGTCGACCTCCAGTTCGCGGCCGTCCAGCAGCGCCCGCGCGCCCGGCTCCAATCGGTACGACAGCCGCGTGGCCACGGCCTGCAGCTGGGCGCGCAGGCTGGCCCGCTGGCTTTCGATCCCGCGCAGTCCCTGCAGATCGGCGTCCAGCACTTCGATGCCAACCACCTCGGCCTTGAGCGCCGATCCCTGGGCAATCAGTTCATCCGCCGCTTTCAGCGCGCCATCCAGGCGCTCCGTGTCGGCGTCCAGCTGGCGCAATTGCTGTTCCAGGTCGCGCCGATCGGCCTGCGCCTGCGCCGCCGTCAAGGCCAGCCGCGCCGCGTCGGCGGCGGCGCGTTGCGCGTCGCGCTGTTGCAGCGCGCGCACCAGCGGCGCCTCGGACTGGCGCAGGCGCTCGGCGGCCGCCTGCGCCTGCTGTTCCAGCGTCCGCAGTTCGGCTTCATCCTGCTGGTCGCGCCCGACCTGATCCTGCAACAGGCCCAGGTTGCTGGCGGCCTGCGCCAGCTCGCGGCGCAAGCCTTCCAGCGTCTCGCGCTCGCGCGCCAGGGCCGCCAGGCGCGTGCGCGCCTCGGCGGCCCGCGCTTCCAGCGCCTTCCAGGGCTCGGCTTGCTGCGCCTGCCCATGTTCCTGGCGCAAGGCGGCCAGCCGGTCGACGTCCGCGTCCAACTGCGCCTTGGCGCGCAAAGCGTCATCGCGCGCCGACCGCGCGCGCGCCAACGCCTCATCGGCATCCTTGAGCACGCCCTTGGGCTTGCCGTTGCGCGCGTCCAGCAGCGCGCCGCGCTCGGCGGACACGCGCTCGAACAGCCTGTCGCCATCGCCGGCCGCCAGTTCGCCGGACAGGCGCGTCAGCGCTTCTCGCAGATGGCCCTGGGCGTGGCCAGCCGGCGCGCTGAGCGACTGGCCCTCGCCCTGCTGGATCCACAGCAGCCCGGGGATGCCCGCCTGCTCGGGCTTGCTCTGTCCACGTCCGGGCAAGTCGAAGCCCAACAGCGCCGCCAGCGCATTCTCGGCCGCCTCGCCGTCCAGGCGTTCGGCGCCGCCATCGATCAGCAGCTCGCAGCGCGCCTTAGTCAGGAACTGCTTTTTCAGCACGTAGTCGCGTCCCGCGTGGCTGAACGCCAGCTCCACACTGGGCCGCGCGCCGGATTCGCCGCGCGGCGCCAGATCGGCGACCGTCTTGGTGCTGTAGCGTTCGAGGAAGGCGGCGCGGATGGCGGCCGCCACCGTGCTCTTGCCGGCCTCATTAGGGCCGACGAACAGGTTCAGCCCGGGCTGCAAGCCGTCCAGCGCCAGGGGCTGGCGGAACTTGCGGAATTCTTCCAGGACGATGCGCGACAGCTTCATTGCGCGCCTCCTTCGGCCGCCGCCTCGCGCTGCATCCGCAGCAGCAGGCGCAGCGCCTCGGATGCGACGGCGGCTTGCGCCTCGTCGCCCGGCGCGGCCTGCATCGCCTGCAACTGCGCCGCGACCTCGGCCACGTAGCCGCTGGCGCCCAGTTGCGCGAAATCGGCCTCGTCCGGCTCCAGCAGCAGGCCCGAGAAATCACAGAGCAGCGCGCGCGCCTGCGCGGCCGCCTCGCCCGCAGCGCGTTGCAGCAGCTCCCAGCCGGGCATGCCGACATGGCCGGCCAGCTCCAGCTTCAGCACGTCCTCGCCGCGCAGCGCGGCCAGACGGTCGGCCAGCGCCTGGGCATCGGTCGGCAGGCTCAGCGTCTCGCGCCAGGCCGACCAGCGGTAGCGGCCCAGGGCCACGCGCTCGACCTCCGGCGCCGCGCCCGGGCCAGCGATGCGCACGTCCAGCACATAGCCCGGCTCATTGCCCCGGAAGCGATCCTGCTCGGGCGTGCCCGCATACCAGCAACGCTCGTCCACCCGCAGGCAGCCGTGCCAGTCGCCCAGCGCCAGATAGTCCAGCCGCGCGCGCGCAGCGCGGTCCGCCGCGATAGGGTTGGTGGCGTCGATGGTGTCCGGCAAGCGGCCCGTGACGCTGCCGTGCGCCAGTCCGACGCGCACGCGGCCGGCCTCGCTTTCCATCAGGTCGAACGCCTGGGTCACGTCATCGTAGGTGTGGCGCTGGGTGAGCGGAGCGGCCAGCACCGCCAGGTTGGCGCCGGGCAGGTCCACCACGCCGGCGCGCAGCGGCACATGCACATTGGCGGGCACGCAGCCCAGCTGGATGGCGCGGGTCCAGACGCTGTCGGCCAGCGCGGCGTCGTGGTTGCCGGCGATCATCACCCAGGGGCCGGCGTAGGCGCCCAGCGCGCCGAACAGGCGACGGATGCCACGGTCGGAGATGCCTTGCGTGTCGAACACGTCGCCGGCCACCAGCACCGCGTCCACGCCGCGCTGGGCCGCCAGTTCGGCGATCCGGGCCACGGCGTCGTAGCGGGCCTCGGCCAGCATGGCGGCGTCATCGGAATCGAATTGGCCGTACTGGCGGCCGATCTGCCAGTCGGCGGTATGCAGGATATGCGTCATGCGGCGATTGTGTCACAAGCGCGCGGGCGCGGACGGCCCTCGACAGGGACCCTGCCGTCACCCACAGCAGCCGCGCATCGCCCCGCCTGGTTGACCGCCATGTCACCCGGCAAGGCGTCATTGGCGACGCTGGATAAACGACGGCCCGGCCGGTATCGTGCGCCGGGCGGGCCGTATAAAGGCGCCGGCTTCTGGCCGGCGCTGGAGACAAACGTCAGTCGGGCTCAGGCGCCCTTGCCGCCCAGCACCAGCGGCTGGCTGCGCGCGGCGCCCCGGTCGTAGCGCGACAGGCCCAGGTCGTCGGCGCGGATGGCCGGACGCTGGCCCATGACCTGATCCGCCACCAGCTTGCCCGAACCGCAGGCCATGGTCCAGCCCAGCGTGCCGTGGCCGGTGTTCAGGAACAGGTTGTCGTAGCGGGTGGCGCCCACCACCGGCGTGCCATCCGGCGTCATCGGCCGCAGGCCGGTCCAAAATTCGGCGCGCGGCAGGTCGCCGCTGCCGGGGAAGAGATCATCCACCACCATCTCCAGCGTCTTGCGGCGGGCGTCCTTCAGGCGCAGGTCGAAACCCGCCACCTCGGCCATGCCGCCGACGCGGATGCGCTGGTCAAAGCGCGTCACGGCGATCTTGTAGGTTTCGTCCAGGATGGTCGACACCGGCGCGGCGGACTCGTCGACCATGGGCACGGTCAGCGAATAGCCCTTGAGCGGATAGACCGGCAAGTCCAGGCCCAGCGGCTCCAGGAAGCCGCGCGTGTAGCTGCCGAAGGCGGCCACGTAGCGGTCGGCGGTCAGCACCTCGTCGCCGACGCGCACGCCGGTGATCTGGCCACCCGCGGTGTTCAGGCCGGCCACGTTCTGGCCATAGCGAAACTCCACGCCCAGCTCGGCGGCCATGGCCGCCAGGCGGGTGGTGAACAGATGGCAGTCGCCGGTCTCGTCGTTGGGCAGGCGCAGACCGCCGCTCAGCTTGTGGCTGGAGCGTTCGAGGGCCGGCTCGGCGGTGGCCAGGCGGTTGCGGTCCAGCAGCTCGTAGGGCACGCCGACCTCTTCCAGCACGGCGATGTCGCGGCGGGCCGCCTCCAGCTGCGCCTCGGTGCGGAACAGCTGCAGCGTGCCGCGCGTGCGCTCTTCATAATGGATGCCGGTGGCCGCGCGCAGTTCGCGCAGGCAATCGCGGCTGTACTCGGACAGGCGCAGCATGCGTTCCTTGTTGACCGCGTAGCGCTCGGCCGAACAGTTGGCCAGCATGGCCGCCATCCATTTCAGCTGGAACAGGCTGCCGTCCAGGCGGATCGCCAGCGGCGCATGCTTCTGGAACAGCCACTTGATGGCCTTCATCGGAATGCCGGGCGCGGCCCACGGCGTGGAATAACCGGGCGAGACCTGGCCGGCGTTGGCGTAGCTGGTCTCCTTGGCGGCCGCGGGCTGGCGGTCCAGCACCGTCACTTTGGCGCCCTGGCGGGCCAGGTAATAGGCGGTCGTCGTGCCGATGACACCGCTGCCGAGGACGATCACATGCATGATTCTTTCCGATGGTTGGTTTTATGCAGGAATTTCGGTAGTCTATGGCCCTTATCACAGTGAATATCACTGAAGATTTTGCTTTGGCAGTGCTTTTTCCCGACTAACCCTGCTTTTTGACTCCGCGAAAGTGAAATGCGCGAACTGGACCGCCTAGACCTGAAAATCCTGGATATCCTGCAGCGCGAAGGCCGCATTCCGGTCACGGAATTGGCCGAGCGCGTGAACCTGTCCGCCACCCCCTGCTCCGACCGCATCAAGCGCATGGAGCGCGAGGGCGTGATCACCGGCTACCACGCGCGCGTCAATCCGGCGGCGCTGGGCAAGAACCTGCTGGTGTTCCTGGAAATCAAGCTGTCCGCCAAGTCCGGCGACGTGTTCGACAAGGTCAAGCAGGAACTGCTGTACGTACCCGAAGTCATGGAATGCCACCTGGTGTCCGGCGAGTTCGACTACCTGGTCAAGGCGCGCCTGAGCGAAATGAACGAATACCGCCGCCTGCTCGGCGAGATCCTCAAGCGCCTGCCCGCTTCCGCCGAATCGCACAGCTACATCGTGATGGAAGAGATCAAGGAATCGCTGTATCTGCCCGTCGACAGGTAGACACGCGCGATTTGTAACAGAGCCGGCGGCCAGCGGCTGGTATGCTGGCACCCCTTTTGCCCCCCGGCCGGCCCCGCGCCTGCCCTGCGGCGCGCGTCCTGATGCTTGTTTTCGCCTATGCACCGTCTCTATAAATACTTCTTCCGTGGCCTGATCACGGTCCTGCCCCTGGCCCTGACGGTATACCTGCTGTATATCTTCCTGGCCTGGACCGAGGCCGTGGCGCTGACCTTCCTGCGCCCGTTCATCGGCGGCTTCTACGTGCCGGGCATGGGCCTGGCCCTGGGCATCCTCGGCATTCTGCTGATCGGCTACCTGGTGTCCAAGGAGCGCGTCAAGCGCGTCCTGACGCTGGTGGAAACGCCCTTCACCAACCTGCCCGTGGTCAAAAGCATCTATTCCTCGCTCAAGAGCTTCGCCGACTATTTCTCGCCCAGCGCCAAGACCAATGCGCAGCAGGTCGTGATCCTGCGCATTCCCGGCCAGCAGCTGGAACTGGTCGGCCTGGTGACCCGGCGCAACTTGGACGGCCTGCCCGAAGGCTTCAGTCCGGGCGCGCGCGTGGCGGTCTACCTGCCCATGGGCTACATGATTGGCGGCTACACCGTGTTCGTGCCGCAGGAATGGGTGCAGCCGATCCAGATGTCGGTGGAGGAAGCCATGCGTTCCTCGCTGATCGCCTGGATGGCGCGCGCCGAGCCCAGCGTCCGAGCGCCAGGCGACGTGCCTTCGGCCGGCAACCCGCCCCCGCCCGCCAATCCGCCGGCCGCCAATGGCCCGGCCTGACGTCCGCTTTCCTGGATATTTCCCTCGCCATGCCCATCATCGAATTCACCCTCGCGCCCGGCTGTCCGTATATTGAAGTGAACCAGTTGCTCAAGGCGACCGGCGCCTGCGACAGCGGCGGCGCCGGCAAGATGCTGGTCGCCGAGGGACATGTCAGCGTGGGCGGCGTGGTCGAGCACCGCAAGACCGCCAAGATCCGCGCCGGCCAGATCGTCGATATCGGCGACCTGCGCATCGTGGTGCGCGACGGCGACGGCGATGGCGACGGCAACGACGCCGACGACGCGGCCTGACCCCGCCCCTGCCACCCATCGAGCCCGATCCGCCATGAAATTCAAGATGCCCCGGAATTCCATCTTCGCGGTGCTGCTGCGCTCGCCCTGGTGGATCAGCGCGGCCATCGCGGCGCTGCTGAGCGTGGGCGGTTTCGCCGCGCTGCCGCTGGAGTACGCAGCCATGGGCGTGTTCGCCGCCATCCCTTTCGCCGTGATCGCCATCATGGCGGCCTGGAAGCAGCTGCGCGCGCCGTCCGAAACGCGCGTGCAGGCCGTGGCGCAGGCCGCCGCCGCGATGTCCTGGACGGATTTTTCCCGCACGGTTCAAGCCGGCTTCCAGCGCGACGGCTGCGAGGTCGAGCGCCTGCAGGCGCCCGGCGCCGATTTCGCCCTGAGCAAGGACGGCCACGTCGCCATCGTCGGCGCCCGGCGCTGGAAGGCGGCGCGCGTCGGCGTCGAGCCCTTGCGAGAATTGCAGGCCGAACGCGAACGCCGCGGCGCGCGCGAAGCCATCTGCATCGCCCTGGGCGAAGTGCCCGACACGGCCCTGCAATACGCACGTGCGAACGGCGTCTCGCTGATGCAGGCGCCCGAACTGGCCAAGCTGCTGCGCGACCTGAAAACCTGAGCGCGGGCCGCCGGGACGCCGCAAGCCGCGATCCCGGGCCGCGCCATTGCGATGGTCTCGAACCCCGCCCATTTCCGGAATTCCCGCCATGCTCTACCGCACGCTCGCCGACCTGGTGCTGGCTTTCCACGCGGTCTTCATCGCCTTCGTGATGTTCGGCGGCCTGCTGGCCTTGTGGCGTCCGCGCCTGGCGTAGCTGCACCTGCCCGCGCTGGCCTGGGGCGCGCTGGTGATCGGCATGGGTTGGCTCTGTCCGCTGACGCCGCTGGAAAACGCGTTGCGCGCCCGCGCCGGCCAGCAGGGTTATGCCGGCGGCTTCATCGAGCACTATCTGACCGCCGCCATCTACCCGGAAGGGTTAACCCGCGAGACGCAGATCGTGCTGGCCACCTTGCTGGTCGCTGGCAATCTCGTCGTCTATGGCCTGTGGCTGCGGCGCCGGCGGACCGCCCGTCCCGCAGGTCCGCCCGGCAGTTACGGCCGATGATCTGGGCCCGTGATCCGGTCCGGCACGACCGGCCGTGGAAAGAACGGCGCGCTCAGGCCAGGCTGCGGGCGATCACCAGGCGCTGGATGTCGCTGGTGCCCTCGTAGATCTGGCAGACGCGCACGTCGCGATAGATGCGCTCGACCGGAAAATCCTTCAGGTAGCCGTAGCCGCCCAGCGTCTGGATCGCCGCCGAGCAGACCTGCTCGGCCATCTCGGACGCGTACAGCTTGGCCATCGAGGCTTCGGTCAGCGCCGGCCTGCCGGCCTCGCGCAAGGCCGCCGCGTGCAGCACCATCTGCCTGGCCGCGTGGATGCGCGTGGCCATGTCAGCCAGGCGGAAGGCCACGGCCTGGTGCTCCATGATGGGCTTGCCGAAAGCCTGCCGGTCGCGCGCATAATCGCGCGCGCACTCGAAGGCCGCGCGCGCCATGCCCACCGCCTGCGAGGCGATGCCGATGCGACCGCCCTCAAGGTTGGCCAGCGCGATCTTGTAGCCCTGGCCTTCCTCGCCCAGCCGCCACGCGGCCGGGATGCGCATGTCCTCGAAGGCGATCTGGCAGGTGTCGGACAGATTCTGTCCGAGCTTGTCCTCGACGCGCACGACCTGGTAGCCCGGGGTGTCGGTCGGGACGATGAAAGCCGAGATGCCGCGCTTGCTGGCGTCCGGGTCGGTGACGGCGAACACGATCACGGTCTGGCCGGTGCGCCCGGACGTGATGAACTGCTTGGCGCCGTTGATCACGTAATGGTCGCCGTCACGGCGCGCGCGGGTGCGCAGGCTGCTGGCGTCCGAGCCGGCCTGCGGCTCGGTCAGCGCGAAGCCGCCGATATGCTCGCCGCGCGCCAGCGGACGCAGGAAGCGTTCCTTCTGCTCGTCGGTGCCGAATTTCAGGATCGGCATGCAAGCCACGGAGTTGTGCACGCTCATGATGGTGGAACAGGCGCCGTTGCCGGCCGCGATTTCCTCCAAAGCCACGGCGTAGGACAGATAGCCGCTGGCGTTGCCGTCCCATTCCTCGGGCACCAGCATGCCGAAGAAGCCCAGCTCCGCCATCTCGCGGATCGCCTCGGCGGGGTACTCGTGCTCACGGTCCCAGCGTTCGGATCCGGGCGCCAGGCGCTCCTGGGCGAAACGGCGCGCCATCTCCTGGACGCTCTGCTGCTCTTCGGTCAATAACATGCTTGTCTCCTGTCTATTCTCGAAGCGGCCCGGCGCGGGATCGGCGCCGGCCGGCGGGTTCGGATGTGCCTGGACCGCCTGTCATGCAGGCGCCGCACGACTGCGAGAATACACCGCCCGCCGCCGGCCCGGGGATGGCCGGAGCCATGCGGCCAGGGGTGGATTTCTTGCGGGCGCATCTGCGGGACGGCAGACTAGGTGCACTGCCAGAAATGTCCGCTGACGCGGCAATGCGCGCACCAGAAACTGTAGTTGCAACCGCCGCTGCCCCACATCCATTCGTTGCCGTCGTCCTGCGGCAGGTCGGAGTCCAACTGGAAAGCGAAGGACATCTTGTGGCCGCAATCGGGGCAAGGCGGATACCAGGCCTGCTGCACCCAGCTGGGCGCGCCGCCGACGCGGCTCAGGTTCTGCTGGCCGTTCGAGTCACCCCAATCCTGCCAGGCCCAGCGCGCGGGCGCCTCGAACAGCGTGACCTCGGCCGACGCCAGCGGTTCGGCGGGAAACTGCGGCTCGATCGCCACGTCCTTGCGCTGCGTGGGATGGGCTTGCGGCAGGCCCTCGGCGTCATGCCGGTAGAACAGGGCCGACTCCTCCCAGCCCAGACAGGACAGGCAGACGCCGAAGCTGAGCGGGCCGTCGCAGGCGATGCCGGCGCGCGCCGGCTGGTCGAGCGACAACAGGCGGTGCAACGGGCCGTGACACAGGCCGCAAGTACCCGGCAATGCGCCGCCCATGCCCGCCAGCTGCACCGCCGTGGCGTCCTTGCCGGGGCCGTCGAAGCGCTTCCAGGTCGGATGCAGCGCGCGGATCTCCCGCCGCCACGCCGGTTGCGAGGCGTCCATGTGACGGCGCTGCGCGGCGCTGGCGGAGATGTGCAGCGGGCGGCTGTCATGCAGTGGCCGCAGTCCGCCCTCTTCCAGCGCATAGCCCAGCAGGTCCATCCAGGCCTCCTGTTCCATGTCCGGCTGTCCGGCGCAGGACCGGCGCCACGCCTCCAGCGTCACATCGGGCTGGCGCGCATGCAGCAACGCCACGGCGCGGCTGCGCCGCAGCGTTTCGTCGGTCTCGCCATCCAGGCGGTCCAGCCATTCATGCGCCGTGGCCGCGTCCATCGCCCGCCAGGCGAAGTCCGCGTAGTAGCGCGGCCCGCCGGCTTCGGCGCGCGTCGCCGCCAGCAGCTGCTCCCAACTGCCCGAATACAGTTCAGGCCATTGCAGCGCCGCCGAATCCAGCACCTCTTCCATCGCCTCGCCGTGCTTGCCGTCCCGCGCATCCTGCCAGACCCGCCGCAGCGTGGCGGCATACGATGCATCGTCCATCAGGTCCAGCGCGGTGTCGATGAAGGTCGAGTGCTTTTGCCCGCTGTCCAGGAAGCCCAGCACCAGCTCGCCCAGCGCGGCAGGATCCTCGCGCCGCAGCGCCAGCACCTGTGACATCGGGTCGTTGTTGTTCTTCCAGCCCAGGCTGGCATAGGCTTGCAGGATTTCAGCGGGTGTCATCATGGGTGCGGGCCGCGATGCGCGGCGCATGAATTAAGGGGGTTGGGCGTCGCCGCGCTCCGCCCGGATCGGTTCGCTCGCGAGACGTCTAGCGCGGCCGCGCCAGGCGTTTCCATTCCTCGTTTTCCACCAGCGAGGAACGGTACACGCGCAGCTTGGCGCAACCCTCGATGGTCTTGAGCAACTTCTTGACCTGATCGCAGACCGACGCCGGCAACCAGGGACTGAGCGTCACGCGCCGGACCGCCGACCGGTCCACCGGCACGCGCAGCAAGGGCGTGTCGCGCGTCTTCCTGCCGACGAAGAGCCGGAACTCCTTCTCGTCGCGAAACGCGTGGCGCTTCAGGAACGGCAGGTCGGACTCGGCCACGGGCTGTTCGCGCAGCGCCTTGATGGTGCGATACTGCACGGTCTCGGCGCGCAGGCCCGGCACGTCGGCTACCTCGGCGATGAGCTTGTCCTTGTCGAACTCGATGCACACGCCGCCGCTGCCGTTCGAGAAAACGCGCCAGTGGTGGTAGGTCTCGAAGGCCTCGGCCAGGCACAAGGCATAGATGCCCTCCAGTTCCCTGGCGCGCGCGTACTCCTCGATATAGAACGAATCGTTGCGGTCGTCCCAGGCCTTGGGATTGAGCAGCGCGAGCTCGCCCGATTGCAGGTAGTCGATCAGGTAAGGCAGTTCGGTGTATCGGCGCAGGGTGGTGGCCAAGTCAACGCTCCCGTGGGGTCCAGCCGCCAGTCTACCCGCTTCGGCCCGAGCTTCAGCGCAGGGCCTGGCGCATGAAAGCGACGACGCCGGCGTTGAAATCGCGATGAAAAGCCGCCCGGTCGAAACCCGGGCCATCGCTGCACAGCGACGGCAGCGCGTCGGCCTGCGCCTGCGAGCACGGCGCCACGAACGCAAAATGACCCGCGCCGGCGACCCGGCGGAAATCAGTCCCCGCCGGCAAGCCCTGGCGCAGCGCTTCCACGCTGGCAGGCGTCACGCCGTCACCGCCCTGCTCGGACGCCCACAGCTGGACAGACGCGGCCACGCCGGCCAAGGCCGACGGCGCGAACGCATTGAGCGGATCGGCGATCACCAGGGCCTTGACGCGGACATCCTTCGGGTAAGGCTGGACCGGCGCCTTGCCTGCCGCGATGTCGCGACACATGGGCAGCCCCGGCTGCGATTCGCAGAACGACAACCCCTGACTGAAATCCGGCGCGGCGCCCGCCAGCACCAGGCCGGTATAGCCGCCACGCGAGAAACCAAAGAAGCCGACCGCGTCAGAACGCAGTTGCGCCCTGCCCGGCCAGGCGCCGGTCATGTAGTCGATGAGCCGTCGGATCTCGCGCGGACGCGTCGAGAAGATCGACAGGTAGCCCTGCCGCGAGCGGTCCAGGGCGTTGTCGCCCGTGTGGTTCAGCGCGGCCACCACGAAGCCGGCCTCGGCCAGCGCCCGCGCCGTGTCGTGATGGCCAAGGAAAGACCCGCCCGAGCCGTGCGACATCACCACCAGCGTCATCGGCCCCGCCGGCATCGGGCAGCCCGGCGTGCCGGCGATGACGCTACGGCCGACCGTGATCTCGACCTCCGGCGCGTCGCAGGGGTACCACGCCGCGCCTTGCAGCGCGGGACCGTTCATGTCCATGGGCAAGCTGATGCGCTGGAATCCAACCGCCTGGGCCTGGCTGGCGGCCAGACTCAATGCCGCCGCCGCGAACAGGCCGGACACGCGTTTGCGCGAGACGGCGATGCGATCTGGAACGGCAAACAAGCGCGACGCGGACTTTACAAAACAGGACATGGGCCAGACCTCTGACAGGCGCGGCGTCTCCCATCGCGCCGCAGGACCGCGAGCATACACCGCGCAACAAGCCGCCAGACGCCGTCGTGCGAGCGACGGAAGCCGGGCAGCCCGCAGCAGGCGCCCACGCTCCCACAAAACCATTCGAAGCAAGTCAATCAAATTTGTAATTCCCCGGTCACCTGCCCGTTCTCTTCCCAACACCAAAATAAACCCGCATTGCCGGCAAGAACGGCTGCACAAGGCGCGACATAACAACAGGGGAGACAGCACACATGATGAAGGAATTGCTCGCTGCAACAACGACCACGTTGGTCATGCAGACCGCCACGGCGCAAGTCCCCGCATCCATCACGCTTTACGGCCTGATGGATGCGGGCATGGGCTACACAAGGCTGAGCGGCGCCTACAAGGATCCCGCAACCGGACGTACCCTGCGAGTCAGCAAGAGCCGCCTGGGCGCCCTGAGCGGCGGGGCATCCGGACCGCGCTGGGGCCTGCGCGGCAAGGAAGACCTGGGCGACGGCCTGCATGCCGTGTTCCAGCTGGAATCGGGCTTTGACAGCCGCAACGGCAGGAGCCTGCAAGGAGGCCGCCTGTTCGGCCGCCAGGCCACCGTCGGCCTGCTGAACGCCCGCTGGGGCGAGCTGCGTCTGGGCCGTCAGTACAACGCCGCCACGCGCTACTTCCTCGACATGCTGGGTCCGGCATTCGGCGGTTTCAGCCTGCTGCATACTGGGTACGGACTGGGCATGACCTCGGCGTCCTTCCCGCGCTACGACAACCAGATCTTCTACCAAACGCCGTCGATGGGCGGCATCAAGGCCGCGGCCGGATACGCCTTCAGCGTCAACGACACGCGCAATGCCGAAACCGGCTATGCGACCGCCAACAACACGCGCGCCATCACCGCCGCCCTGCAATACGCCCGGGGCCCGCTCAGCGCCTTCCTCGGCTACGACCAGCTCAACGCTTCCCGGCTGCTCAGCGCCGCCCAGGCCGCCGCCACGCCCCGCGCCTACATCATCGGCGCCTCATACGATTTCACCGCGCTGAAGATCGCAGTGGCCTACAACCGCGTGGCCGACGGCTGGTTCGCCGGCAGGAGCTTTCGCGACGGCGGCCGCGTGGGTGGATTGGCAGGCACCCCGACGTATGCGTTTTCCAAGGGACTGCGCTCCAATTCCCATGTCATCGCGCTCGCCGTTCCGACGGGCCTGTCGGGACATGCGTTCGCTTCATGGCAGCGCACTGACATCAACACCTCACGACTGACAGGCGGCGACGCCACCGGCCAAACATACAGCCTGGGCTACAGCCATAACCTGTCCAAGCGCACCGACCTGTACGCGCTGGTCTCTCATACCCGCAACTGGGCCTTCGTCGACGGCGTTCAAGCCCTGGACGCATACGCGGGCCTGCGTCATCGATTCTGATAGGCGATACCAGCCGTGTTGTGTCGTCGCAACACGGCTCTGCCTGACGCGACTCGCGCAATCCCGCGAACGGCCTGCGCCTGCGCGAGCCGCAGAAAAAGATGACAGAAAATGCAGCGCGCGGCGATCGGATTCGTAATTTGAATGTCGGCTGTCTGTCGAACGGCGGCTTCCAAACTTGGCTGGCCAAGCCCCGGTTCCCGCACCACCTGCGCTCGCACCCCCGCGCGGCGGCGCCGCTGGCTTGGCTCCACTCACATTCCATATCAACGGAGCCTTTGAATGAAGAAGATCTTCGCGGCCACTCTGGGCGCGGCGCTGTCCGCCGCCGCGCAGGCGGAAACCTCGGTCACGCTGTACGGCCTGATCGACACCGGCATCAGCTACACCCGGATCAACGGCAGTTATACCGACCCCAAGACCGGCGTCACGACTGGCAGCGGCGTGAGTCGCCTGGGCGCCACCACCGGCACCACGGCCGGATCGCGCTGGGGCCTGCGTGGCAAGGAAGACCTGGGCGGCGGGCTGTATGCCGTGTTCCAACTGGAATCGGGCTTCGACAGCCGCAATGGCAGCTCGCTGCAGGAAAATCGCCTGTTCGGGCGCGAAGCCACCATCGGCCTGGGCAGCGCCGAATGGGGCGAGTTCCGCTTCGGACGCCAATACAACGTGGGCACGCGCTATTTCTCGGGCATGCTGGGCTCATCGTTCGGCGGCGGCTTCAACCAGCTGAACACCGGCGCCGGCCTGGGTTTCAGCTCGTCCTACTATCCGCGCTACGACAACCTGCTGGTCTATGAGACGCCCTCCATGGGCGGACTGCGCGCCGCCATCGGCTATTCCAGCAACATCAACGACCTGAAGGACAGCCAGACCGGCTTCGCCACGGCCGACAACACCCGGGCGATCACCGCCGGCCTGCGCTACGACAACGGACCGGTCAATGCCTTCGTCACCTACGACCAGCTCAACGCATCCAACAAGCTGAGCCCGGCCGAGACCAGCGCCACGCCGCGCTCCTACGTGATCGGCGGATCGTACGACTTCGAGGTGTTCAAGCTGGCGCTGGCCTACAACCGCGTCACCGACGGCTGGTTCGCCGGCAAGAAGCTGCCCAACGGCGGCAGTGTCGGCGCCTTCACCGGCACGCCTTCGTATGCGTTCTCCAAGGGCTTCCGGTCGAATTCGTACTTCATCGGGCTGTCCGCGCCATTGGGCGGCGGCAGCAGCCTGTTCGCGTCATGGCAACGCGCCGATGCCAACAACAAGAAGCTGACGGGCGGCGACTCAGCCAGCAACACCTACAGCCTGGGCTACAACTACAGCCTGTCCAAGCGCACCGATGTCTACGCGATCGCATCGCACACCAGCAACTGGGCCTTCGTGGACGGCATCAAGGCCACGGAAGTAGGCGTGGGCTTGCGCCACCGCTTCTAAGCGGGCAGCGCGGTCCGCGCGCCGCGCCGAACTCCGTTGATGGCACCCTCCTCCGCGAAGGGAAGGTGTTTCGTCGCCGCGCCTTTCCTAAAGAAGGCGCGGTTTTTTGTTTTCCAATGCCGCGAAACAGCCAACGCGCAGGAAAAAAAA
>NZ_JBICCO010000088.1:0-28859 GCF_043119405.1 Achromobacter sp. 413638 | reverse complement strand
GACTCTTTTCCGAACACCGCAGGCGGCGCGATGAACGCCCCTGGCGACCCCAGACGATCCAGGAGCGTTCCATGCCGCACGGCAACACCCCTAATCCGGCAGGCAGCTTCGCGCCGCTGCGCCAGCCCGTGTTCGCCGTGCTGTGGGCGGCCACGGTGCTGGGCAACGTCGGCAGCTTCATGCGCGACGTGGCCAGCTCCTGGCTGGTGACCGACCTGTCGGCCAGCCCGACCGCCGTGGCGCTGATCCAGACCGCCGCCACGCTGCCCATCTTCCTGCTCGCCATACCGGCCGGCGTGCTGTCCGACATCCTGGACCGCCGCCGCTTCCTGATCTTCGTGCAGCTGCTGCTGGCCTCGGTCAGCGGCACGCTGCTGCTCCTGTCGCACACCGGCGCGCTGACGGTCGACTACCTGATCGCGCTGACCTTCGTCGGTGGCATCGGCGCGGCGCTGATGGGGCCGACCTGGCAATCGATCGTGCCCGAGCTGGTGCCGCGTGCCGATCTCAAGGGCGCGGTCGCGCTCAATTCGCTGGGCATCAATATCGCCCGCGCCATCGGCCCGGCCGCCGGCGGCCTGATCCTGGCCAGCTTCGGCGCGGCCGTGACCTACGGCATGGACGTGCTCAGCTATGTGTTCGTGATCGCCGCCCTGTTGTGGTGGAAGCGTCCCGCCGCCGCCGACAGCGCGCTGTCGGAGAACTTCCTGGGCGCGTTTCGCGCCGGCCTGCGCTATACGCGGGCCAGCAAGGAGCTGCACCGCGTGCTGCTGCGCGCCGCCGTGTTCTTCCTGTTCGCCAGCGCGGTGTGGGCCTTGCTGCCGCTGGTGGCGCGCCAGATGCTGGGCGGATCCTCGGGCTTCTACGGCGTGCTGCTGGGCGCGGTGGGCGCGGGGGCGATCCTGGGCGCGCTGCTGCTGCCGCGCCTGGACAAGCTGGACGCGGACGGCCTGGTGCTGCTGGCGTCCTTGGCCAGCGCGGCCGTGATGGCGGCGCTGGTGTTCGCGCCGCCCAAGTGGCTGGCCGTGCTGCTGCTGGTCGTGCTGGGCATGGGCTGGATCACGGCGCTCACCACCTTCAATAGCGTGGCCCAGGCCATCCTGCCCAACTGGGTGCGCGGCCGTGGCCTGGCGGTGTACCTGACCGTGTTCAATGGCGCGATGGCGGCGGGCAGCCTGGGCTGGGGCCTGGTGGCGCGCGAAATCGGCGTGCCCTACGCGCTGGCGGCCAGCGCCGCCGGCCTGGTCCTGGTCGCGCTGCTGTTCCACCGCGTCCGCCTGCCGGTGGGCGAGGCCGATCTGCAGGCGTCGAACCATTGGCCCGAGCCGCTGGTCGCCGAGCCGGTGGCGCACGATCGTGGCCCGGTGCTGGTGCAGGTGGAATACCGCATCCGTCAGGCCGACCGCCCCGCCTTCCTGGCCGCCATGAAGCGCCTGTCGCAGGAGCGCCTGCGCGATGGCGCCTATGCCTGGGGCGTGGTCGAGCATACGGGCGACGCGGAGCGGGTGGTCGAATGGTTCTTCGTGGAATCCTGGGCCGAGCATCTGCGCCAGCATCATCGCGTATCGCACGCCGACGCGGACCTGCAAGCCGAAGCGCTGCGCTTTCATGTCGGGCCGGACAAGCCCGAGGTGCATCACTTCCTGGCCTTGAAACACTGACGCCACGGTGCCGGACCGGCGGCAAGGCATGGGCAGCAGCTACCGGTTCGGCGCATCGAATCCGCACACTTCCGACTTCCAGAGGCCCTCTCATGATCGAACGCCGTCCTCTCGCCAGCCTGGGCCATGCACATCGCGGCTGGTTCGACGTGACGCATCATTTCTCGTTCGCCGGCTACCAGGATCCCGCGCGCATGCGCTGGGGCGCGCTGCGCGCCTGGAACGACGAGACCCTCGCGCCGGACTCGGGCTTTCCGCCGCTGCTGCATACGGATGTGGAGATCATCACCTGCGTGCGCCTGGGCGCGCTGACGCACGAGGACGACCTGGGCAACCGGGGCCGCACGCGGGCCGGCGACGTGCAGGTCATGAGCGCGGGCAGCGGCCTGACCCATGCCGAGTTCAATATGGAGGGCGGCCCGGCCCGCGCGGTCCAGATCTGGATCGAGCCGGACCGGCGCGGCGCGCCGCCCAGCTGGGGCAGGAAGACCTTCGCCCGCGATGCCTGCCACGGTCATTTCCTGACGCTGGCCAGCGGCATCGCCGGCGACGAGGATGCGTTGCCGATCCGTAGCGATGCCCGCGTGCTGGCCGTCGCGCTCAAGGCGGGCGAGGCGGCCACCTATCGGTTCGCCGGCGGTGCGCGTCGCGGTTATCTGGTCGCGTCCAAGGGGCGGCTGACCGTCAATGATGTATCGCTCGAAGATGGCGATGGCGCCGCCATCCGCGACGAAACCACGCTGCGCATCACGGCGCTGGATGATGTTGAAGCCTTGCTGGCGGACACGCTGGCATGAACCGCAATTGTGAATGGACGACTATCCAAATGAAGATCTATCTGCTATCCCTGGGCGCCGGGCTGCTGGTCGGCGTGGTCTATAGCCTGTTGCAAGTGCGTTCGCCCGCGCCGCCGCTGGTGGCGTTGGTCGGCCTGCTTGGCATCCTGGTGGGCGAACAGCTGATTCCGGTGGGCAAGCATATGCTCAACGGCTCGGCCTTCGCCGCCGCCTGCGACAAGGAAAAGACCGTGAGCCATCTGTTCGGGCAGCTGCCCGGCCGGCAGGCCCGGCCCCAACGCCAAGACCAGAACACCGACCAGGGTTGAGCCTTCGCGCCCCTGCCCGATTCCAAGGAGAAACCGCCATGACCACCGCCACGCCGGACGTCATCTTCCACAATGGCCGCATCACCACGCTGGACCGTTCCCGGCCGCGGGCCAGCGCCGTCGCCGTCAAGGACGGCCGTTTCGTCGCGGTTGGCGACGATGCCGAGGTGCTGGCGCTGGCCGGCGCCGGCACGCGGCGCGTCGACCTGAAGCGCCGCGCCGTCCTGCCCGGCCTGTACGACAACCACACGCACGTGGTGCGCGGCGGCCTGAACTACAACATGGAGCTGCGCTGGGACGGCGTGCGCTCGCTGGCCGACGCCATGGCCATGCTCAAGCGTCAGGTCGCCATCACGCCCGCGCCGCAGTGGGTGCGCGTGGTGGGCGGCTTCACCGAGCATCAGTTCGCCGAGAAGCGCCTGCCCACCATCGAGGAACTCAACGCCGTCGCGCCCGACACGCCGGTGTTCATCCTGCACCTGTACGACCGCGCCCTGCTCAACGGCGCGGCGCTGCGCGCGGTGGGCTACACCAAGACCACGCCCAATCCGCCGGGCGGCGAGATCCTGCGCGACGCGCAGGGCAACCCCACCGGGCTGCTGCTGGCCAAGCCCAACGCCACCATCCTGTACGCCACGTTGGCAAAAGGTCCGAAGCTGCCCTTCGACTACCAGCTCAATTCCACGCGCCACTTCATGCGCGAATTGAACCGTCTGGGCGTGACCGGCGTGATCGACGCCGGCGGCGGCTTCCAGAACTATCCCGACGACTATGCCGTCATTCAGCGGCTGGCCGACGACAATCAGATGACCGTGCGGCTGGCCTACAACCTGTTCACGCAGAAGCCCAAGCAGGAGAAGGAGGACTTCCTCAACTGGACCGCCAGCGTGCAGTACAAGCAGGGCACCGACTACTTCCGTCATAACGGCGCCGGCGAGATGCTGGTGTTCTCGGCCGCCGATTTCGAGGACTTCCGCGTCGAGCGGCCGGACATGCCGCCGGAAATGGAAGGCGAGCTGGAGGAAGTGGTGCGCGTGCTGGCGCAGAACCGCTGGCCCTGGCGCCTGCATGCCACCTATGACGAGACCATCGCGCGCGCGCTGGATGTCTTCGAGAAAGTCCATCGCGACACGCCGCTGACCGGCCTGAACTGGTTCTTCGACCACGCCGAGACCATCTCCGACAAATCCATCGATCGCATCGCCGCGCTGGGCGGCGGCATCGCCGTGCAGCACCGCATGGCCTACCAGGGCGAGTACTTCATCGAGCGCTACGGCGCGGCGGCGGCCGAGGCCACGCCGCCCGTCGCCAAGATGCTGGCGCGCGGCGTGAAGGTGTCGGCCGGCACCGACGCCACCCGCGTCGCGTCCTACAACCCCTGGGTGTCCCTGTCCTGGATGGTCACCGGCAAGACCGTCGGCGGCACGCGCCTCTATCCCGCGCGCAACTGCCTGGACCGCGAGACCGCGCTGCGCATGTGGACCGAGAACGTGGCCTGGTTCTCCAACGAGGAAGGCAAGCGCGGCCGCATCGAGCCGGGCCAGCTGGCCGATTTCATCGTGCCGGACAAGGACTATTTCAGCTGCGCCGAGGACGAGATCTCGTTCCTGACCTCGGACCTGACCGTGGTCGGCGGCCGCGTCGTCTACGGCGCCGGCGAGTTCGGTCCGCTGGACGACAACCCGCTGCCGCCCGCCATGCCGGACTGGTCGCCCACGCGCCTGTTCGGCGGCTACGCCGCCTGGGGCGATCCGGATGGCGCCGGCCGCAATTCGCTGGGCTATCGCAACATGGCGGCCTGCGGCTGCGCCAGCGCCTGCGGCGTGCATGGCCACGAGCATGCGCGCGCCTGGGGCGCGCAGGCGCCCAGCTCGGACCTGTCGGGCTTCTTCGGCGCGCTGGGCTGCTCCTGCTGGGCCGTGTGAGGGGCGCCGCCATGAATACACCTTCTGCATGGGAACGGCGGCTCGCCGGCGCGGCGCGTCCGCTGTTCGGTTCGGCCGCGATCCGTTTCCTGGCCTATCTGGGGCTGTGCGCCGCCTATCTGCAGGGCGGCCTGGTGAAGCTGACGGATTTTCCCGGCGCCCTGCGCGAGATGGCGCATTTCGGCCTGTCGCCGGCGCCGGTGTACGCCGTGCTGGTGATCGCGCTGGAGCTGATCGCGTCCGCCATGATCCTGACGGGCCGGCTGCGCTGGCTCGGCGCGGCGGCGCTGGCCCTCTTCACGCTGGCGGCGACCGGCATGGCGCTGCGTTTCTGGGAGCTGCCTGTCGGGCAGGAACGCTTCATGGCCGCCAATGCCTTCTTCGAGCATCTGGGGCTCGCGGGTGGCTTTCTGCTGGTGGCGTGGCTGGATTTGAAGGCGCCTGGGGGCGCAGAAACGGCGTCGGCATGACCTGTCGGACCGCCGCGACGCCAGCCCGCTCCAGCCGCCTGGCCGCCAGCAGGCAATCGCTCTCGCGCCACGGCGCGGCGATCAGTTGCACGCCCAGCGGCAGATGGGCGTCTGCGCCGATCCCGGGCCAGATGGGCGCGGCGCAGACGGGCAGGCCCAGGCAGGAGATGGGCTGCGTCAGCAGGCCCATGCTGGCGCGGGCCGGCAGGCACTGGCCGGCCAGCATCAGGTCCTGGGCGCCGATGGGCGTGGCGGGCACCGGCGTGGCGGGCGCGATCAGCACGTCGTAGCGCGCGAACAGCGCCAGCGCGTCGCGGTAGACGCGATGGCGCACCCGCTGGGCCTGCTGCACCCAGGCGGCGGGCACCAGGCTGCCCGCCACCAGGCGGTCGCGCGAATACGGCTCGTAGTAGTCGTAATGCGTCACCAGGCGGCGCCGATGCAGCGCGCCGCCTTCGGCGGCGGTGATCACGAACGCGGCGGCGCGCGCTTGCTGCGCGCCGGCCAGTTCGACGATATCGGCGGCATCGAGCGCGCGCGCGGCCAGTTGCACGGCCTGGCGCGCCTCGGGGCCGGCCCAGTGGGTGAAATAGCCGCCCAGCACGGCCACGCGCAAGGGGCGGTCCGAGGCCAGCGCCGCCAGCGTGGGTTCGGCCGGATACTGGGCGCAGGCCCCGTCTCCCGCGTCGGGGCCTTGCAGCGCGTCGTAGACCGCGGCCAGGCTCGTCGCGTCGGCCGCGAAGGGGCCTAGATGATCAAGGCTGCCGACAAAGGGGAACGAGCCGGTGCGCGGCAGGCGGCCGAAGGTCGGCTTCAGGCCGAACACGCCGCACAGCGAGGCAGGCACGCGGATCGAGCCGTTGGTGTCGGAGCCCAGCGTCAGCGGCACCAGGTCGCCGGCTACCGCCGCGGCGCTACCGCCCGACGAACCGCCGGCGATGCGGGCGGTGTCGTGCGGATTGCGGCAGGCGCCGTAGTGCGAGTTCTCTGTCGTGAAGCCGTAGGCGTGCTCGTCCATGTTGAGCGCGCCCACCAGCACCGCGCCGGCCTCGCGCAGCCGCGCCACCAGCACGGCATCGCGCCGCGCGGGCGGGTTGGCGGCGTTGACGCGGCCGCCGGCCAGCGTGACCTCGTCGGCGGTATCGAATAGGTTCTTGACCGCATAGGGCACGCCGGCCAGCGGCGGCAGGACTTCGCCTCGGGCGCGCCGCGCGTCGATGGCGGCGGCCTCCTGGCGGGCGCGGGTTTCGGTGACGCTGGTGAAGCAGTGGTAGCGCGGGTCGGCCTCGCGGATGCGCGCCAGCGTGGCTTCCAGCACCGCCGACGCGCTGCGCTCGCCGTCGCGGATCTGCCGCGCCAGGCCGAGGGCGACGCTGTTCACGGGCGGAACACCGAGGCCGACTCCAGTTCCACCGGCAGGGCCTCGTCGATGAAGGTCGAGGCGATGTCGTGGATGCGCGCGAATTGCTGCGTCACCTCGGCCGTGGCCGGCTCGCGCAGGGTATAGCCGGCCAGCGCCAGCGCGCTGCGCACGTATTGATCGATGGTTTCCTGGGTCATGGCGGATTGCTCCTGTGGGGCGTGTATCGCTAGCGGCGCACTTCGCGCTGGAATATCTCCAGGCTCAGTTTCTTCATGTCGATGAAGCTGGGTTCGGTCAGGGTCTCGACGGTGCGCGGACGGGCATCGCCGTAGTCCAGGATCTCGGCCACGCGCGTGGGGCGCTTGGTCAGCAGCAGCACCTGATCGGCCAGGTAAACGGCTTCTTCCAGATCGTGCGAGACCAGCAGCATGGTGGTGCCGGTCTGCATGAAGACTTCTTGCAGCTTTTCGCGGATGAACAGCGTCATCTCGAAATCCAGCGCCGAGAACGGCTCGTCCAGGAACAGCACCTCGGGTCCCGGCGCCAGCGCGCGCATGATCGAGGCGGTCTGCTGCTGTCCGCCGGACAGCTCGTAGGGGTAGCGCTTGAGATCGAACTTGACGTCGAACGAAGCCACCAGCTCCTCGACCCGCGCGTCGACCTCGGCCTTGCCGCGTCCCTCGAGCCGCAGCGGATAGGCGATGTTGTCGATCGTGCGCAGCCACGGGAACATGGCCTCGCGGTAGTTCTGGAACACATAGCCGATCTTGGTTTGCGCCAGCGATTTGCCGTCGAACAGGATCTCGCCGGCATCGATGGGAATCAGGCCGGCGATCATGTTGATCAGCGTGGACTTGCCGCAGCCGTTGGGGCCGAAGACCGAGACGATCTTGCCCTTGGGAATGTCGAGGTTGAAGTCCTCGTACAGCGGCCAGCCGGCGAAATACTTGGTCAGGCCGCGGATGGTGATGTGGGTGCCGGCCGGCCCCGGCACGAAGGGCGCGGGGGCGGGCGATGGCGCGATGGCGGGGTTGATGACGGTGGACATGATTACCGGCCACTCCAGTGGACGACGCGCTTTTCCATGAGCAGGAAGAGAATGTTCAGGACATAGCCGAGCGCGCCGGCGGCCAGGATCGAGGCGTACATGTCGCGCACGTTCAGCACCTGCTGCGCGTTGATGATGCGATTGCCCAGCCCGCTGTCCGAGCCGATGAACATCTCGGCCACGATCACGATGACCAGCGCCATCGACACGCCGCTGCGCAGGCCCACGAAGGTCGGCTGCAGGCTTTCCCAGATCAGCACGTCCTTGAAGATCTGCCAGCGCGAGGCGCCCATGACGCGCGCCGCCATCACGCGCTGTTTGCGCGCGTTGATGACGCCGTAGGCGCTGTTGAACAGGATGACTAGCACCGCGGCGAAGGCGGCGATGGCGATCTTGTTCATGTCGGTCACGCCGAAGATCATCAGGAACAGCGGGATCAGTGCCGACGACGGCGTCGAACGGAAGAAGTCCACCAGGAACTCGACGCTGCGGTAGGCTTTCTCGTTGCTGCCCAGCAGAACGCCCAGCGGCACGCCGATCACGCCGGCGATGACGAATGCCTGCAGCGTCCGGTTGACCGAGGCGAGGAAGTCGCCCAGCAAGGGCCCGCCGGCCATGCCCTTGGCCAGCGCCACCAATGTGGCGCCGGGCGTGGGCAGCAGCACCGGGCTGACCAGCTGCAGCCGCACCACCAGGTCCCACACGATGTACAGCGCCAGCGGACCGATCAGCGGCAGCAGGCGCGCGGCGGTCCAGGTTCGCGGGGCGCGGGAAGCCTGCGTCGCGATGGCCGCGTGGCGGGCGCCGGCGGCCTGCGCCGCGCCCGCGCGGCTCGAAGTGATCGCGTCCATGGCTCAGCCCTTGTACAGCATCGAGGCCACGTTGACCTTCTGGGCGAAGATGCCCTTGTCGGCGAACAGGTCGAAGAATTTCTGGAAGTATTGGATATCGCTGGGGCTGAACTCGTTGTAGAGCGTGTAGGCGGCCAGCGGCACGGCCTCGGTCATGGGGCCCTCGATGGCGGTATAGCCCTTCATGTACGGGCGCGCTTCGTTCGGCTGGTTGCGGATCAGTTCGATGCCGCGCGCATAAGCGGCGATGAATTTCCGGCTTTCCTCGGGATGCTTCTTCAGGAACGCGGTGGTCAGCGAGGCCGAGCCGCCGAACCAGGGCGCCATCGGATCGCCCAGCACGTACTTGGCGATGACGCCCGCCTCGAGCACGCGGGTGGTGCCGTTCAGGCGGCCCACGGTGCCGGTGGGCTCCAGCGTGTAGCAGGCATCCAGCTGGCCCGCGGCGACCGCGGCCACGTGCTGGCTGATCGCCAGTTCGACCACGGTCGCCCCGGTTGCGCCGGCGCGCTCCAGCACGGCCTTGGCCAGCGTGGCATTCTGGATGCCGGGTCCGGAACCGACCTTTTTCCCCTTGAGGTCCGCGATGGATTGGATGGGACTGTCTTTCGCGACGATGAACTCGTCCAGTACGTTCTTGGCGTTGCTGGGGTTGGACGCGAAGATCTTGAACAGGCCGGGCGAGGCGATCTCGCCGATGGCCAGGTTAGCCGAGCCAGTGCCGTTGGCGCTGCCGTCGGCGCGGCCCGCCAGCATGGCTTCCATGACTTGCTGCGCGCCCGCGAACTTGAGCGCTTCGACGTTCAGGCCGGCTTCCTTGAAGTAGCCCTTCTCGATCGCGGCATAGAACGGCAGGCCCGCCGCGACCGGCCAGTAGCCGATGCGGATGACCGGGCCCGGTTGCGCCCGCGCCAGTGCCGGCGCGGCCAGCGTGGCGGCGCCCAGCGCGGCGCCGCGCAGCAGCCGGCGGCGGGTGGCGTTGAAGGTGTGGGGCGCGAGGCGATCGGTGTTGCGGGACATGCGGGCTCCTGGTCGGAAATGGGCAGGCGCTTGTGGACAAGCCTGCATCCCAGTCAAGCAAGACCCGTGCCAGGCGGCCAGGCGGCGTTACGTCGCATGGGCGGGGCTATCATGGCGCGTCGCCTGAACCACCTTGGTGCATGCGCGGCACCGCGACGGCGCGCGCGGCGCATCATGGCGCCGCCGGGCCGGCGGCGACCGCCTGCCGCTCTTTCCCCATCCCGTTGTCCATGAACCTCGACACGCTAGGCCCGCGCATCTGCATCCTCGGCCCGTCCAACAGCGGCAAATCCACGCTGGCCGATGCCATCGCGGCGAAACAGGGCCTGGAGCCCATCCATCTCGACCGTCTCTACCATCTGCCGCATACCGACTGGCAGCCGCGTCCCGCCGGGGAATTCCTGACGCTGCACGACGCCGCCATCGCCGGCGAGCGCTGGGTGATGGATGGCAACTATTCCTCTTGTTTGCCGCAACGCCTGGCGCGTGCGACGGGTCTGATCCTGCTGGACCTGTCCACGCCCTTGAGCCTGTGGCGCTACGCGCGCCGGACCTGGTTCGAACGGGATCGGCGCGGCGCGCTCGATGGCGGCCGCGACAGCGTGAAGTGGTCGATGATCCGTCACATCGTGGTGGCCACGCCGCCCAACCGCAAGCGCTATGCGCAGCTATACGCGCGCTGTGAATTGCCGAAAGTGCTGTGTCTGTCGGCGCGGGCGCTGGCGCGCCGCTACCGGGAATGGGGGCTGGCGCGCTAGCGCGGGCCGGCCCGCGCGCGCGGGCGCGTCACGGAATCATCCCCGGCTGGAGATCGCGCGTCCCGCCGCCATCAGCAGCGCGGAAATGCGCCGTTCGTCCTCGGGGGCGTGCCAGCGCGCGCGCGACACCGCGACGTTGATGGCGCCGCGCGGGCGGCCATCGGCGCCCAGCACGGCGACGGCGGTGGCGATGTCGCCCAGGTACATCTCGTCCTCGGTGTGCGCGTAGCCCTGCTGGCGAAAGCGCGCCAGCCGTTCCATGATCTGGTCCGGATCGGTCTGGGTGTACTGGGTGTACGTAATCCGGTTGGACCGCGACAGCACCGCGCGGGCTTCGTCCTCGGGCAAGGCGCTCAGGATGGCCAGGCCGGACGAGGTGCAGTAGGCCGGCAGCCGCGTGCCGACGATGACCTCGGGCGTCAGCACGTGGCGGCTGACGAAGCGCTGCACGAACACGATCTCGGTGTCGTCCAGCAGGGTCAGGTTGACGGTTTCCTCGGTCTCGGCCGCCAGCTGCTGCAGGAACGGCGTGGCCAGCCCCACGAGTTCGTTGGCGCCGATGAACTGGTAGGCGAAATCCAGCATGCGCGGCGACAGCTCGTACAGCTTGGTGGCGGGATCGCGGCGCAGCAGGCCCAGCTGGCCGAGCGTGTGCGTGAAGCGCTGGGCGGCGCTCATGTCCAGGTCCGCGAGGCTGGCGATCTGCGTCATCGACAGTTCGCGCCGCTTGGCGTTGAACACGCCCAGCACGCGCATGGCCTTTTCCACCGAGTTCACGAAGAGCGTGGATTCCTCGTTGGCGGCGTGTTCCTTGCCCGCCTTGCCCCGCCCTGCCTTGCCGTCCGGATCGGCTGCCGGCCTGCCGCGCGCTTTCTTCGTCGGGGTGATAGGGTTCATGGCGTTTGTATGGCTGTTGCTACTGCATGGCGATAAGCCGTGAGTGTAATACGGCGATTCCACGGGCTTTCGCGCATGTGGCGCGCGCCGCCGGCGCTCAGTTTGTCGCGTCGCGACCCGGCGCGGCGTGGCCCCGGGCCTGGAAGAAGGCTTCCATCATGCGTGCCGGTTCGCCGCTGGCATAGGACTCCTTGTGCAGCCGGATCGCCGCTTCCATGGTGTCCTCGAACGAAGCCTGGGACATCTCGCGGAAGCGCTGCTTGTTCAGGCGCAGCGCCACCGGCGGCTTGGCGGCGAGTTCGCGGGCGACCTCCAGCGCGCGCGGCAGCACCTGGGCGGCGTCCACCAGGTGGTGGATCAGGCCCAGGCGGCAGGCTTCCTCCGCGTCCATGAGCCGGCCGGTCAGCGTCAGTTCGATGGTGCGGGACATGCCCAGCATCAGGTTCATGATCCATGGCCCCGTCACGCTGGCGATGCCGGCATTGATTTCCGGCTGGCCCATGCGCACGCCGGGATGGCCGACCCGCACGTCGCCCAGCAGCGCGACCTGGAACGCCGAGCCGGCCGCCGTGCCGTTCAGGGCCATCACCAGCGGCTTGGTCAGGCCGCGCAGCACCGAATAGAAGTGTTCCCAGGAGCGGATCCAGGTCGCGCTGGAGGCCACGTCGAAGCCATGCGCTTCCTCCAGGTCCTGGCCGGCCGAGAAGGCGCGCTCGCCCGCGCCGGTCATGATCATCGCCCGGATGCCGGCGTCGGCGTCGAACGCTTGCAGGGTGGCGATGATCTCGTCGCGCATGGCGCCGTGCCAGGCGTTCAGCTTATGCGGGCGGTTCAGCCGGATCAGGCCCACGCCACCGTCGTGGCGCTCGACTTCGATGAATTTCGTTGTGGATGCCATGGTTATATCTCTATGAAATAGTAAATAAGCAAAATTCAATATATGAGATGGGAAAAGTGATGGCAAGGAAATTCTTGTGTCTTGATTTGCAAGCGCTGGCGCCCCATCGGGTGGTTCGCGCTCGGTTGAGAGGCAATCGTTGAAGATTGAACGCCAGTCTGGCTTGCAGGCGTCTTCACGGATGAGGGTCAGTGCTTTCCCTAGATCCCCCTTGTGCGATGAAAGTTCGCGGGCGTATATTTTATTTAGCCATTTAGCTATCGAATTTCGATAATTAAAGTGGTTTTTGGCCCCAGGCCGAACCCGCCCGTGATCTGCCGCCCACCCGTTCAGGAGAGCGCATCGTGAAGCAACCCGCCCAACCCAGCCGCCGCCGTTTCCTCAAGACCGCGGGCGCAGCAGGCCTAGGCGCCTGCATAGGATTGCCCGCCTACGCACAGGCCCGCCAGATCGTGGTCGCGGATCCGGGCGGCCCCTACACCGCGGCCTATCGCAAGGCGTTCTACGACCCGTTCGAGCAGGCCACCGGCATCAAGGTGGTCAACGTGGCGCGCGAAGCGCAGCCCGTGGCGCAGCTGACGGCCCTGGTCGAGACCCGCAATTACATCTGGGACGTCACCACGCTGACCCTGTCGGCCGATATTCCGTACCTGGAGTCCAAGGGCCTGCTGGAGCCGATCGGCTTCACGGCCGCCGACGTGCCGGGCCTGATTCCGCAGGCCGTTACCGCCAATTGGATGGGCGTGGACATCTACGCGGCGGCGCTGGCCTACCGTTCCGACAAGTTCGCCGCGCAAGGTCCGGCCTCGTGGGCGGATTTCTGGGATGTCGCCAAGTTTCCCGGGCGCCGCTCGCTGCGCCGCAGCCCGATCGAAACGCTGGAACAGGCGCTGCTGGCGGACGGCGTGCCGATGGCGCAGCTGTATCCGCTGGACGTGGAGCGGGCCTTCCGCAGCCTGGACCGCATCAAGAAGCACATCAATCTCTGGTGGACGTCCGGCGCGCAGGCGATGCAGGCCATCCAGAACGGCGACGTCGACATGATCGCCACCTGGAACGGCCGGTCGCAGGCCGCCATCGACAATGGCGCGCCGGTGAAGATCGTCTGGAACCAGGGCATCTACTCCATCGAGGGCTGGGGCATTCCGAAGGGGACGCCGCGCGCGGACATGGCGCGCCAGTTCGTGCGCTTCTGCGCCGATGGCGCGCGCCAGGCCGCGTTCACGGACACGCTGGCCTACGGGCCGACCAATACCAAGGCCTTCGAGCTGATCGATCCCAAGCGCGCGGCCATCCTGCCCAGCGCGCCGCAGAACCTGCAGGCGATGGGCCTGCCGGATCCGGCGTGGTGGGCCGCGAATCGCCAGGCCGTCACCGAGCGCTTCAACGCCTGGATCGTGGGCTGAGGGTTCCATGCGCTACAAACTGGAAACCATCGGCCTGGGCAAGCGCTACGGCGAGAGCGTGGCGCTTGCCCCCACCGATCTGCAGGTTCGCGCCGGCGAATTCCTGACGCTGCTCGGCCCGTCGGGGTCGGGCAAGACCACGTTGCTGCAGATGATCTCCGGCCTGACGCTGCCCAGCAGCGGCACGCTGTTGCTCGACGGCGTCGACGCCACGCAGATGCCGCCAGGCAAGCGCGGCATCGGCATGGTGTTCCAGAACTATGCGCTGTTCCCGCACATGACCGTCTGGGAAAACGTGGCCTATGGCCTGCGCATGCGGCGGGCGCCGGCCGACGAGCTCAAGCGCGCCGTGGCCGCGGCGCTGGCGATGGTCAAGATGGACGAGTACGCGCACCGCTACCCGCGCGAGCTGTCCGGCGGGCAGCAGCAGCGCATCGCGTTGGCGCGCTGCTTCGTCTATCGCCCGTCGGTGATCCTGCTGGACGAGCCGCTGGGCGCGCTGGACAAGAAGCTGCGCGAGCACATGCAGCTTGAAATCCGCCACCTGCATGCGGAATTGCAGGCCACCTTCATCTACGTCACGCACGACCAGGACGAAGCCCTGGCCATGTCCGACCGCATCTGCCTGATGAACCAGGCCCGCATTGAACAGATCGGCACGCCATCCGATCTCTACGACCGGCCCGCGACCTGCTTCGCCGCCGGCTTCATCGGCCATTCCAACCTGCTCGACGGCCATGTCGAAACCGCGGAAGGCGGCGCGCGCCGGTTCCATGCCGCCGGCCGCTCGCTCGCGCTGGAAGGCGCGGCGCAGCCGCCGGGCGTTATGCGGGACGGCAAGGCCTGGCTGCTGGTGCGGCCCGAGGCGGCCGAGCTGCGGCCGCAAGGCCAGGGCCTGCTCGATGGCAGCGTCGCGGAAGTGGTGTTCCTGGGCGCCGAGGTCCGCGCCATCGTCGCGGTGGACGCGGACAGGCGCGTCAGCGTGCGTTGCGGCCGCAGCGTGGCGCCGCGCGTGGGCGAGGCGGTGGGCGTGCACTGGGACATGGCGCGCGCGACGCTGCTGCAGCAATGAGGTCCGCCATGAAGACAGACCGCCCCGCGCCCAGCCGCCTGCTGCCGTCAGCGGGATACGCGCGGGCGCGCGCCTGGCTGCCGGCCCTGCCCGCCGTGCTGTTCCTGGCGATGTTCTTTCTCGTGCCCGTGGCGGAGATCCTGCGCGGCGGCTTCGTGTCCGCCGATGGCGCGCTGACGGCGGCGCAGCTGAACCGTATCGCCGCGTCGCCGGTTTACGCCAAGGTTCTGTGGTCCACGTTCTGGATTTCGGGGCTGACGGCGCTGATCTGCGTCGTCGCCGGCTATCCCGTGGCCTATCTGCTGGCCCAGCTTGGCGGTCGGGCGCGCGACCGCTGGCTGCTGTGGATCATGCTGCCGTTCTGGACCAGCTATCTGGTCAAGACCTACGCCTGGATGCTGCTGCTCTCGCAGAGCGGGGCCTTGACGGCGCTGGCGCGCGCGCTCGGTCTGCTGGGCGGCGATGCCAGCATCGTGCCGTCGCTGGCGGGCGTGCTGATCGGCATGGTGCATGCCTTGCTGCCCCTGGCGGTGATGACGATGCTGCCGATCATGCAGGGCATTCAGCAGTCGCTGGGACAGGCCGCCGAAACGTTGGGCGCGGGGCCGGCCACGCGCTTCTTCACGGTCTTCCTGCCGCTGTCGGCGCCCGGCATCGCGGCGGCCGGGCTGTTGGTATTCATCACGACACTGGGCTTTTTCATCGTGCCCGCGCTGCTGGGATCGCCGCGCGAGACGATGGTGGCGCAGCTGGTCATCGCATCCGTGCTGGAGCTGTTCGACCTGCGGCTGGCGGGCGCTCTGTCGGCCCTGTTGCTGCTGTGCTCGATCGTGGTGTTCTACGTGTACGACCGGCTGGCGGGCCTGAGTTCGCTGGCCGGCGAGGCGCCGCGCCGCCGGGGCGCGTCCGGACGCATGATGGGCCTGCTGATCGCGCTGGGCCGGCTGGCCGATCCGCTGGCGCGGACGGCCTCGCGGATGCGCGCGGCGCGGCCGCTGAGGCTGTACACGCTGGGCGTGGTCGCGGTGCTGGTCCTGCCGGTGATCATCGTCATCCCCATCGCCTTCACCCGAGGCAGCTTCGTCTCCCTGCCGCCGCAAGGCTTCAGCCTGCAATGGTTCGAGACGTTCCTGGCCTCGCCGGTCTGGCGCGCCGCGTTCCTGCGGTCCTTCGCCGTCGGATTCAGCACGGCGGCGCTGGCCCTGGCGCTGGGCTTCGGCGCGACCTATGCCCTGACGCGCCTGTCGTCGCGCTGGGCCAAGCCCCTGTTCGCCCTGTTCATCGCGCCGCTGATCGTGCCGCGCATCGTGGTGGCGATCGGGCTGCTGTATCTGTTCGCGCGGCTGGGGCTGACGGGCACCGACGCGGGCCTGGTGATCGGCCATACCGTCCTGGCCCTGCCCTACGTCGTGGTGACGCTGGCAGCCGGATTCAAGCGCTTCGATTGGCGGCTGGTCGACGCCGCGCAGATTCTTGGCGCCTCGCCCTGGGCCAGGCTGCGCACCGTGATGCTGCCGATGCTGGCGCCCAGTTTGATCTCGGCGTTCCTGTTTGCCTTTGTCGTGTCGTTCGACGACCTGACCGTGGCGATCTTCGTCAGCGGCGGCCTGAACACCACGCTGCCCAAGCAGATGTGGGACGACATCCAGCTCGCCGTCACGCCGACGCTGGCCGCCGTTTCCACCGCGCTGGTGGTGGTCGTGGCCCTGGTGATCGCCGTTTCCTCATACCTGAAATCCCGCAACGACCATTCATGAATCCGCTGCACACGCATTTCCCGCCCCGCCTGGAAGGCGACGCCATCGATGTGGCGCCCCTGCTCGAACAAGGCCTGCGCCAGGCGCCCGGGCGCGTGGTCTTTGTGTTCGAAGGGCAGGCCGTCACCTGCGGCGAGCTGCGCGAGCGCATCGACCGCCTGCGGGCGTGGCTGGCGGGCCGGGGTTTGCGCCAGGGCGACCGCGTCGCCGTCATGCTGTCGAACTCGGCGGGCCATATCGCCCTGATCTATGCCCTGATCCTGTCGGGCCTGGTCTGGGTTCCCGTCAACACGCGCTTGCGCGCCGTCGGCCTGCAATACCTGCTGCGGCATGCGGGTCCTCGCCTGCTGGTGGCCGAGGACGAATACGCCGAGGCGATTGAACAGGCGCGCCAGGACGGCGTGCCGCTGGCGTCGGGCACGGATATCGATGCCGTTGCCGCGCGCGCCGACGTCGCGCCGGCCGCCTTGCCGCCCGTGCGGATCCGCCACGCGGACACGCTGTGCATCATCTACACCTCGGGCACCACCGGCGCACCCAAGGGCGTGCTGTTCACGCATCGGATGATGCGCATCGCCAGCGAGGCGACGCTGCGCGTGGCCAACGCCAAGGCCGGCGACCGGCTGTTCGTCTGGGAGCCCTTGTGCCACATCGGCGGCGCGCAGATGCTGATGGTGCCGTTCCTGGAACCGGTGCAGCTGCACGTGGTCGAGCGCTTCTCGGCATCGCGCTTCTGGGCGCAATGGCGCGACGCTGGGACGACGCATTTGCATTACCTGGGCGGCATACTCGACATCCTGGCGCAGGCGCCGCAACCGCCGCAAAGCTACATCAGGACCGCCTGGGGCGCGGGCGTGGCCGCCCGCTCCTGGGATGCGATCCGCCAGCGCCTGGGCTGCGAGATACGCGAGTGCTACGGCATGACGGAATGCGCCAGCTTCGCGACCTTGAACGCATCGGGCAAGCCCGGTTCCATCGGCCGTCCGCTGCCCTGGCTGCGCCTCGAGCTGCTGGGCCAGGATGGCCTGCCGGTGGCGCCCGGCGAGGCCGGTGAAATCGTGCTGTCCAGCGAGATCGAAGGCGCGTTCCTGCCCGGCTATCTGGACAATCCCGAGGCGAGCCGGCGCGCGCTGCGCGACGGCCGTCTGCATACCGGCGATTCGGCGCGGCAGGACGCCGATGGCGATTACTTCTTCGTCGGCCGCGCCACCGACAGCATGCGCGTGCGCGGCGAGAACGTGTCCGCCTGGGAGGTCGAGCGCGTGTTCATCGATCATCCGGCCATACAGGCCTGCGCCGCCGTGGGCGTGGCTGGCGATGTGGGCGAGCAGGAAATCTTGCTCTATGTGCAATTCATCGACGGGGCGCCGGTCGAGTGGGCCGAACTGGTCGATTGGGCGCGTCCTCGCCTGGCGAGTTATCAGTTGCCTCGCTACTTCCGGCAAACGCCGGGCTTCGAACTGACCCCCAGCGAGCGCATACGCAAGCATCTGCTGCCGCGCGACGCACAGGGGGCGTGGCGGCGCGCATAGCGCATGCCGATTGCGCCGGACGCGCGCATCGCGGCCGGCTTCCTGCATTGTGACGTGCCAGGCATGCGCGGACGGCAATTGTCCGAGGCCTGGCCGCGCGCGCTGGCGCGGCGCTTCGGATCAGACTGATACTTCCATCGCCGTCCGCGCGCCATGAAACCCGCGCGGCCACGCCGCGCGCGCGCTGCATTCTCCTGCATGCTTCCGGTGTACCGTTTTCCACGCAATCGCGCGCGGAATCGCCCGGGCACGCGTGTCCGCAACGCATTTCCGCTAGGGAAAACACTCATATCCCGCAATCCTCTTCCTGTCGCAGAATCGCTGAAAATTGTTCAACAATCCTTGTCGGACCGGCACCCGGCGAAACCAACATGACCACGCTTTTGCAGGGGTCTAGAGACGTCCTCAAGGGGAAACGCATGCCTGTTACCTTCCGTCCGTTCAAGCGCGCCGCGCGCTATGTCACCGTCGCCGCGCTCTGCGCCGCATCCACCTGGGCCCACGCCGCCGCCACCATCAAGGTCGACAGCCTGACCATCGGCTCCGACCTCACCTATCCGCCCTACGCCTACCTGGACGCGGGCAAGCCCGCCGGCTTCGACGCCGATTTCTCGCGCCTGCTGGCCGGCAAGCTGTCATTGCAGCCCGTGTTCGTCGACACGCGCTTTCCCGACCTGATCCTGGGCATGCGCGCGCGCCGCTTCGATACCGTGGCCTCGGCGCTGTACGTGACGCCGGAGCGCGCCAAGCTGATCGACTACGTGCCCTACCTGAAGACCGGTTCCTCGCTGCTGGTGCTGGCCAACAGCGCCTACGCGCCCACGGGGCCCGAGGCGTTGTGCGGCAAGCGTGTGGCCTCGATCAAGGGCGCGTCCTGGACGCCCAAGCTGCAGAAGGTCTCGCGCGAGACCTGCCAGCCCAAGGGCCAGGGCGAGATCAAGGTGCTGGAATTCCCGACGGCGCCGGAGGCGCTGATGGCGCTGCGCTCGCAGGCGGCCGACGTGATGATGGAAGACGCCGCCGTGGCGCACAGCATGCTGTCGCAGACGCAGAACGCGGTGAAGGTCAGCTCGACTTCGCTGCTGTATCCGGTGGTGATCGGTCTGGGCCTCAACAAGGACGCGCAGGAACTGCAGGCGCAGCTCAAGAAGGCGCTGGGCGAGGCGCGCGCCAGCGGTGAATACGCTGCCCTGCTGTCGCGCTATGGGCTGGAAGCGCCGACGGACGCCGACGTGCAGGCCGCGCTGGCCGGCCCGCGGCAGTAAGCGCGCAGCGCCAGGGAAGCCGCCGACATGCATTTCGATTGGGATTACACGCTGGGCCTGTTGTGGGACCGGGATTTCTGGAACGCCTGCTGGGTGGTGGTGAAACTCAGCATCGCCACCTGGTGCGTGGGCGTGGCCGCGGGCTTCGTGCTGGCGCTGGGCAAGCAGTCGCGCAATCCGTTGCTGAACAAGGCGGCGGGACTGTACATCTGGTTCTTCCGCAGCCTGCCGCTGCTGGTGCTGCTGGTGTTCATCTACAACCTGCCGCAGGTGTTCCCGGCGGCGGGCGCGGTGCTGTCCGATCCGTTCTATGCCGGGCTCACGGCGCTGGTGCTGAGCGAGACCGCCTTCATCGCCGAGATCCATCGCGGCGGCATCCTGGGCGTGCCGCGCGGCCAGCTCGAGGCCGGCCGCGCGCTCGGCATCCGCTATGCGGGGATCCAGCGCATGATCGTGATCCCGCAGGCGCTGCGCATCGCATTGCCGGCGCTGAGCAATGAGTTCATCACCATCGCCAAGCTGACCTCGCTGGTGTCGGTGATCTCGCTGGCCGAGATCCTGCTGGTGGGCCAGCGGCTGTACACGCAGAACTTCCTGGTGTTCGAGACCATGCTGGCGGTGGCGTTCTATTACGTGCTGATCGTCACCATCTTCGACAAGCTGCTGGGCTGGCTCGAATCGCACCTGAATATCCTGCGCCGCACGCCCCGGCCGCTGACGCTGGATCAGCGCACGCGCGACGCGCTGCGCGCCAACTTCGCCCAGCCGCCGGCGGCGCAAGGCGCGGAACAGGCCCTGCAGGTCCAGGGCGCGCGAAAGCGTTTCGGCGACCACGAGGTGCTCAAGGGCATCGACCTGGTGGTCAAGCCGGGCGAGGTCATCAGCATCATCGGTCCGTCGGGCTCGGGCAAGACGTCCTTGATCCGCACCCTGAACGGCCTGGAGTCGCTGGACGGCGGGCGCGTGCTGTTGCATGGCCAGCCCTTCCTGGATTCGGCGCGCGGCTCGACGCCGGGCGCGCGCATCCTGGATATCGGCATGGTGTTCCAGAGCTTCAACCTGTTCCCGCACAAGACCGTGCTGCAGAACGTGATGCTGGCGCCGCAGTACCACCGGCGCGGGGCGTTCGTGGACCTGCGCTGCGAGGCGCTGGCGCTGCTGGACAAGGTCGGCATGCTGGAGCACGCGCACAAGTATCCGCATCAGCTCTCGGGCGGACAGCAGCAGCGCGTGGCCATCGCCCGCGCGCTGGCGATGCGCCCATCGATCATGCTGTTCGACGAGCCCACATCGGCGCTCGATCCCGAGCTGGTGGCCGAAGTGCTGAAGGTGGTCGAGACGCTGGCGCGCGAGGGCATGACCATGCTCATCGTCACGCACGAAATGAGCTTCGCCTTCAAGGTCTCGGACCGCGTGCTGTTCATGGAAAGCGGCCGCGTGCTGCTGGACGCGCCGCCGGCCGAGGTGCTGGCCAGCGACGACGCCCGCGTCAAGGATTTCCTGAGCCATGTCCATGTCGCAGGTTGACGCGCCCTGTGCGGGCACGCGGGCCGTGCCGAGCGATCTGCACGCCGCCTCGGTCGCGCGCGCCCTGTCGAACGCGGCCGCGCATCCCGAAGCGGCGCGGCTGGCGCTGCTGGCGCGCCGCGATCATGCGGCGTTGGCCGAGGCCCGGGCGCGCGATGCCTTGCTGTGCGCGGGCGTCGCGCCGCCGCCCCTGGCAGGCGCGACGCTGGGCGTGAAAGCCTGCTTCGACGTGGCGGGCTGGGTCACGCATGCCGGTTCGCGCGTGCTGGCCGGCGCGCCGCCGGCCCCGCGCGACGCGGCCATCGTGCAGGCGCTGCGCCATGCCGGCGCGACGCTGCTGGCGCAAAACAACATGACGGAATTCGCCTATGGCGCGCTGGGCCTGAATCGCTGGCATGGCACGCCGCTCACGCCGCTGATGGCCGACGCGCCGCGCGTGGCGGGCGGCTCCAGCAGCGGCGGCGCGGTGGCCGTGGCGCTGGGCATGGCGACGCTGGCGCTGGGGTCGGACACCAGCGGCTCGGCCCGCATCCCGGCGGCCTTCTGCGGCGTGGCGGGCTTCAAGCCCAGCCGTGGACGCTATCCCGATGCCGGCATGGCCTATCTGTCGCCCAGCTTCGACGTGCCGGGCATCCTGGCGCCGGACGCCGCCGCCTGCCTGCGCGTGGATCGCGTCTTGGTGAATGACCCTGAACCTGAAGGCATGGCGCGTCCGATGTCGCCCCGGCACGCGCCGGGCGTGGCGGAGCTGGCAGGCGCCAGTGCAGACGACGACGCGCGGCTGGCGGGCGCAGGCTATCCGATGCTGGTGCTGCCCGAAGACCTGCTGGACATCCTGGACGCGCCCGTGCGGCAGGCCTTCGAGGCCTGGACGGAACGCCTGCGCGCCGCCGGCTTCACGCTGCGGCGCCAGCCTCTGCCCTGGCTGACGCAAGCGGCCCAGGCCGCGCGCGAAGGCGGCATCATCGCCGCCGAGGCCTATATGCTGCATCGAGCAAGGCTGGCCCGCAGCGGCGAGGACTACGATCCGCGCGTCGGGCCGCGCATGCTGCTGGGCGCGCAGGTGCCGGCGCATGTCTACGCCAGCGCGCTGGCGCGACTGCGCGAATTGCGCTGTTGCTACCAGCAGGCGCTGGGCGAGGCGGCGGGCGTGCTGACGCCCACCGTGCCCATGCTGGCGCCGGCCGTCGCCAGCCTGGAAGCGGACGACGCCTATCTGCAGGCCAATGCGCGCGCCTTCAACCTGACCGAATTCGCCAATCGTCTCGACCTGCCCAGCGTGTCGCTGCCCGGCGACCTGCGCGCGCGCCAGTCCATCGGTCTGATGCTGACGGGGCGCGGCGGCGATGACCGCCGCGTGCTGGAGCTGGCCGTGGCGATGGAGCGCGTGTTGAACAGACCTTGATTCCGCCCGACGCGGGCGCACGGCGGCCTGGCACCGGCCCGGCACGCAAGCCCCGCGCCGTGCGCGCATGTCCGACCAGAATATTTCCCTGCCATCCCCTATCGGAACCCGCCATGATCGTCATACACAGCCAGGATCTCACCGACACCGAACGCCACGCCCGAGGCCCCGGCTGGGAAAGCCGCCGCATGATCGTCAAGCGCGACGGCATCGGCTACTCGGTGCATGAAACCCGCGTCTTCGAAGGCGCCGAGCTGCACCTGCACTACAAGCACCACTACGAGGCCAATTACTGCATGGAAGGCGAAGGCGAGGTGCTGGACGTGGCCACTGGCGAACGCCACCCGATCCGTCCCGGCACGCTGTACGCGCTGAATCTGAATGACCAGCACGTGCTGCGCGCCACCAAGGGCGATCTGCGGCTGGTATGCGTATTCAATCCGCCGCTGAGCGGCACCGAGACGCACCGCGCCGACGGCAGCTACGCCGAAGCGTGAGCAGGACAGGCAACGGCGCCCCTCGGGGCGCCGTCATGTCGTTGGATCGCTGAGTTCAAACGCGTGGCGAGGACCGCCGCGTTGGCGCGGCCGTCACGCGCCCCATCGCCGTCCCGCCCTACTTTGCGTGCTGGTTCTTCAGCCGCGTCAGCACCCCGGTCAGGGTGCGTTCGGAATCGTCCAGGTAGGCGGCCATGGCCTCGGCGGCCTCGGCGCGGCGATTCTTCACCAGCAGGCCGTGGATCTGCCGCTCGCGCTCGATCCAGTCGGCGGTCTGGATCAGGCTTTCATCGATTTCGGACGCGAACACCAAGCGCAGCTGCGCACAGAGCGTCAGGAAGTATTCGTTCAGCAGCCGGCTGCCCAGCTGCGCCACGATGTGCTGGTGCACCTGCAGGCTCAGGGTGCCGACGTTGCGCCAGTTGCGCTTGGCCAGCGCGCGATCGGCGGCGTCGATGGTGGTCAGCATCTTGTCCAGCAGCGCGGGCTGCAGCGGCAGGTCGCCGCTGATGGCCTGCATTTCCAGCGCGCGGCGCGCGGCGTAGATCTCGCGCAGGTCCTTGCGCTCCATGCGGCGCACGATCACGCCCTTGTGGCGCACGAAGGTGGCCAGGCCTTCGCGGCCCAGCTGGTGCAGCACTTCGCGGATGGTGTTGCGTGACGCGCCATAGGCGGCGGCCAGGTCGACTTCGACCAGCTGCGTGCCCGGCGGCAGCTTGCCGCCCATGATGTCGTCGCGCAGCTGGTGGCTGATGCGTTCCGCGATCGAGATCCCGCTGTCGCCGCTGGGGCGCTGGCCGCGTTCGGCAGGCATGTTGCTTGGCTCCTCTGGCCGGGCGCCGCTGTGCGCGGCGCCCGCTGTCGTTATTTCCACTCGACCTTTTCGGGATGCAGGCCGTGGACGCCCTTATACGGTGAAACTCCGGGCGATGTCCAGCCTTGCAGCAGCGCCGGATCCAGCGAGTAGACCTCAACGCCCAGCGGCCGGCACACGTCGATGGGATCGCGCGCCTCGGGGCCCCACATCGGCACCGACAGGTCGCCG
Organism: Achromobacter sp. 413638; assembly: GCF_043119405.1. Classification (NCBI taxonomy): domain Bacteria; kingdom Pseudomonadati; phylum Pseudomonadota; class Betaproteobacteria; order Burkholderiales; family Alcaligenaceae; genus Achromobacter; species Achromobacter sp. 413638. Next base: position 5,357 of record NZ_JBICCO010000088.1, on the reverse strand, counting down.
CCGGGGCAGGTGGACAGCGCGCACAGCAGATCGATCTCGGCGAACATCTCCAGGTAGTCGCCGGGCTGGGCCGGGCAGGCCTTCATGAAGTATTTGTCGTCGTCGTTCAGGCCGGTGACCTGGAACACGTTGAGCACGTCGTGCACGTCCAGTTCGGTCAGGCCATGCGGCGCCACGGCGCGCGTCAGGTTCGAGTGGCAATGGAAATGGAAGTCCTCGCCCGTCAGCAGCTTGTTCACGTAGGGGTCGCAGCGCGTGCCCAGCAGGTCGTGCACGCGGCCGCCGTCACTGTCGACGCCGTAGCTGGCCAGCGTGTCCTCGGTGATGGTGGCCATGGGGCGCAGGTAGGGCAGCGTCGACCAGAGCCGGTCATGGGTGCTGACGTGGGCCTGCTGCAGCTGGCGTGTGCGCGAGGCCCACATGCGTTCGCGCGGGTTGTGCAGGTTCCACATGTTGAAGTCCGCCACCTGCGGGCCTTCCAGCGTGACGATGCGGAACACATGGCCGGCCGGCACCTTCCAGGCGAAGCCGCTGCGGATCGGCACCACGTGCGATTCGACCAGCTGGCGCTGCGCCGGATCGGCGATCAGGGAACGGTAGAACGCCTTGTCCACGTTCAGGATGGAGCCTTTGCTCACCTGATATGCGGCGGGGTAATTCGACATGGCCTGCCTCCTGTGTACCCGGCCGGGCCGGCCAGGATTGTTGAACAATTTTCGAGGCAGTATACAGGAGCGGCGCGAAGTTGGAAGAGGGATTTGTGCGCGGCGGAAAGGCGTTTTCGAGCCGTGCGCGTGGCGGCGGGCGGCGTTCGCGGGCGCGATTTGAATGGGGAAGGTGATGGCCGCGCGCCGTGGCCGGTCGTCGCGGCGGACGGGGCGGGCGCCAGCGCGCCTGGCAGGCGGCCGAGGCTGAGGGGCGTCAGCCTCGCGGACGCGTCTTCAAAGCGCGGCGTCCGCCGCTTCTGAGGCGTCGCTGCAGACCTGCTTGATGGTCTGCCGCAGCCAGCGGTGCGCCGGGTCGCTGTCCAGCCGTGGCGGCCAGGCCTGCACCACCGTGACGGCGGGCATGTCGATGGGTACGTCGAAGGCGCGCAGGTCCAGGCCCAGGCGCTTGACGCCGGGCAGCAGGTGGCCGGGCATGGCGGGCAGAATCAGGTCGGAGTCGGCCAGCGCGAAGATGGCCGCGTAGAACGTGGGCGTGATCAGCGCGACGTGGCGGCTCAGCCCCTGCTCGGCCAGCGCCTCGTCGATCGGGCCGTGGCTGCGGCCGCGTCGCGACACGCCGATGTGTTCGTAGGCGGCGAAGCGGCGCGGCGTGACGACGCCGTGGAAGATCGCGTGCCCGCTGCGGGCCAGGCCGTGGAAGTTCGTCGTGAACAGCGTCTGCACCTTGATGTCGGCGCCGAACTTCTGCACGGAGCCGATGTACAGGTCGGCGTCGTCGTCCAGCGCGCCCGAATCGTGCTCGCCTTCCGAGACGAAGCGCAGCGTGGTGCGCGGGGCATAGCGGCGCAGGTGCTCGCGCAGCCGGCCGCCGAAGCCGCCGACGAAGACATCGTTGGCGCGCAGTGTGAAGATGCGTTCCAGCGTGGCCAGGTTCACGTCCTGGCCGAAGGCGCCCAGCACGGCCTGTGCCTGTTCAACCACGTTGCGCACTTGTTCGCGCAGGGCCAGCGCGCGCGGCGTGGGCGCCAGCCCGCGTCCGGAGCGCACCAGCACCGGGTCGCCCACCGCTTCGCGAATGCGAGCCAGGCTGCGGCTCATGGCGGGCGTGCTGAGGTTGAGCCGGCGCGCGGCGCCGACGACGCTGCCTTCCTGGATCAGGACGTCCAGGGTGACGAGCAGGTTGAGGTCCAGCGGTTTCATGCGCGCAAGCATACCGCGCTGGCATGGATACGACCGTTCCGATTCATGCAATCGTCGATTTACCGGAACGGCATTCCCCGCAGGCAAATGCGAGCCCAACATTTGCGCCTGGTCGGCGCATGGGCGCCCGCTCTATAAGAGGAAGGAGAGAGATATGGCGCTGGAAGTGCTGGAACTGCACCATCATGCGGTGCGCATGCCCCTGGGCAAGGTCGAGGCGATGGGCGCGTTCTATGGCGATGTGCTGGGCCTGGATACGGACCAGGGCCGCTGGCAGATCCCCGGCATCGCGGGCTATTTCCTGGACATGGGCAATGACTGTCAGATCCATCTGCTGGGCAGCGATGGTCCGTCGCCTTATTCCCAGGGCCCGGGCCGCGACCCGGTGGAAAACCACGTGGCGCTGGCGGTGCGCGACATCGCCGCGTCCGAGCAGGAGCTGCGGCGCCTGGGCGTGGACTACTGGAAGCTGGACAACGTGGCCGCGCCCGAGCTGATGCAGCTGTTCCTGCGCGATCCGGTCGGCAACCTGATCGAGCTGCACCAGATCGGCCGTTGCCGCTGCAAGCGCAGCGACCGCGCCTTCGCCGACGCCAAGGCCGCCACCGGCGCCACGCCGACCGAGGGCAAGGGCTGATCGACATGTTCATTGATCTGGAAGCGCTGCCGGGGCCGGCGCGCTACAAGCTGCTGACCGCGGCCATCGTGCCGCGCCCCATCGCCTGGATCGTGTCGCGCGATGCGCGCGGCACGACCAATGTGGCGCCCTTCTCCTTCTTCAACCTGATGTCCGGCGATCCGCCGCTGATCTGCGTGGGCATCGGCGTGCGCGACGGCGCGCCGAAGGACACGGCGCGCAATATCGCGGAACGCGGCGAATTCACGGTCAACCTGGTGTCGTCCGCGCTGGCCTCGCGCATGAATGTGACGGCGGTGGATTTCCCGCACGGCGTGGACGAGGCGCAGGAAGCCGGGCTGCTGCTGGCGCCCGGCGAGCGCGTCTCGGTGCCCCGGGTGGCGCAGTCGCCGGTGTCGTTCGAATGCCGGCTGCACCAGTTGCTGCGCATCGACGGACGCAGCCTGGTGATCGCCGAGGTGGCCGCCATGCACGCCCGCGATGATGTGGTGTCCGACCCGGAACGCCTGTACCTGGACGGCTCGCGCATGGACCTGCTGGCCCGGCTGCACAATCCGGGCTGGTACTGCCGCCCGCAGGCCGACTTCCAGATGCCGCAGCTGACGCGCGAGCAATGGGACGAGATCAAGCGGGACGGCCGCGCAGAGGAATACCTGGAACATAATCCGCTGGCGCCGCGACCGGCGGCGCTGTCCGAGGCCGGCTGAGGCCGCGCATTCGATCCCGGGCCGGCCGCGTGTTGCGGGCCGGCGCCGGCAGCAGCCCGCTCAACGCCCTGGCCGCGCCTTCAGATCCCCCATTTCCTCGTGCATCAGCTGATGCGCATACCGCGAGAACACGCTGACCAGCCGGGTGCGGGTGTGGTACGGCGGATAGAGCAGCGCCACCGTCACCGCCACCGCCGGGGTGAAGGGGCGCACCTCCACGCCGTTGGCCTCGTATTCCTCGTGGGCGGCCAGCGGGTTGATCAGGGCCACGCCCAGCCCCGCGCCCACCAGTGCGCAGACCGATGAGCCCAGGCTGGCCTCGGCCACCGTCTGGCGCTCGACCTTGGCGGCCTTGAACACCGCGTCGATGCGTTCGCGCAGCGGCGTGCTGCTGGGAAAGGAAATGAAGGGCTCGCCGGCGAAGTCGGCGGGCTTGAGCTTCTTCAGCTTGGTCAGCCGGTGCCCCTTGGGCAGCACCGCCACGCAATTCATGGTCATGACCGGTTCGACCTGGATGCCGGGCGCCTCGCCCGACAGCATCGCCAGCCCGGTGTCGCAGAAGCCCGAGCTGATCCAGTTGTGCACGGCGCTGGCGCTGCCCGAATGGATGGACACCATCACATCCGGGTACTCGGTCTTGAAGGCGGCCACGATGCGGGCCAGCAGCCCGCCGGCCAGGCGCGGCATGGCCGCCACGCTCAGGCGGCTGGCGCTGAACGAGCGGATGCTGGCGGCGGCGGACTCCAGGCCGGCCAGTCCGATGAAGGTTTTTTCCACCTCTTGAAAGAAGCGCGACCCGTCCTGGGTCGGCGTCAGCCGGCTGCCGTTGCGGTCGAACAAGGGAAACTGGGTGATCGCTTCCAATTGCGCGATTAAGCGGCTAACGTGCGGCTGCGAGGTGTGGACCCGCCGCGCGGCGGCAGTCATGGAGCCGGTCATCATGACGGCTCGGAATGCCTCGATGTGTCGCAAGCCCATTCGTGGAATGGCCATATCAAATCCGTATAGAGGAATACCCGATTGGAACTGGATAAAACCATAACGCTAGTTGATACTTTTCGCCAGCCGCGGGGCTCATCGCGGGACGAGGCGGTTGCCGGCGGGTGCGGTGCCGCTGATCGGAATCATATGCAAGCGCCGGTGCTCCGGCGCCAAGGGAATAAGATGAAAGCTTTTGCCGCGCTCTCCATCGCCGCGCTGTCGGCCGCTGCCGCCGCCACCGCCCACGCCGAAGGCCCCAGCCGGCTGGACAAGATCCGTGAAACCGGCGTGATCACGCTGGGCCATCCGGAAACCTCGGTCCCCTTCGCCTACCTGGACGGCAACCAGAAGCCGATCGGCTACACGGTGGAAATCTGCCAGCAGGTCGCCCAGTACGTGAAGGAAGCGCTCAAGCTGCCCAAGCTGGAAGTGCGCTACAACCCGACCACCTCGGCCACCCGGATCCCGCTGCTGGCCAACGGCACCATCGACCTGGAATGCGGCAACACCACCAATAAGGAAGACCGGCACAAGTTCGTCTCCTTCGCCCCGACCACCTTCCTGGCCCAGGTCGTGGTGGTGGCGCGCAAGGACGGCGGCGTCGACCCGAACAACCTGGCCACCTTCAAGGGCAAGTCGATCGCGGCGCAGGCCGGCGGCCAGACGTTCAAGCTGGCCTCCCAATTGAACGCGCAGGGCAACCTGGGCATCACCATCGTCCCGGCCAAGGACACCGGCGAGACCTTCCTGATGGTCGAATCCGGCCGCGTCGCGGGCACGATGAACGACGACGGCCTGGCCTATGGCTCGGTGGCCTCGTCCAAGGATCCCTCCGCCTTCGTGATCGGCACCAAGGGCTATGAGCTGGCGCCCTACGGCATCATGCAGCCCAAGGACGACCCGGCCTTCAAGAAGGTGGTGGACGGCGCCGTGCTGGACATGATCAAGAACGGCAAGGTCGCGGCGCTGTACGAGAAGTACTTCAATTCGCCGATCCCGCCCAAGCAGATCAACCTCAAGTATCCCATGAGCGACGCCTTCAAGCGCGCGCTCGCCAACCCGACCGATTCGGGCGACCCCAAGGCCTACGAGTAAGCGGCTGAGGCGGGGGGGGGGGGGGGGGGGGGGGGGGGGGGGGGGGGGGGGGGGGGGGGGGGGGGGGGG
>NZ_JBICCO010000087.1:0-28935 GCF_043119405.1 Achromobacter sp. 413638 | reverse complement strand
CCCCCCCCCCCCCCCCCCCCCCCCCCCCCCCCCCCCCCCCCCCGCTGGCGGACAGGGCCAGCGCGCCAAAGCCGGCATGGGTGTACAGCGTGCCGGCGACGGCGGTGCCCAGGCTGGCGCCCAGGTAGGTGACGCAGGTGTTCAGGCCCAGCACCGCGCCGCGTTCCTCGGGGCGGGCGCGCGACAGCAGCAGCACCAGCAGGTTCAGGCACAGCTGCGAGGCCGCGCCCCAGACGGCGGCGATGAGCAGCACGGCCGGCAGCGCCCGCGCGGCGGGCAGCAGCGCCAGGTAGACCAGCGCGGCGGCGCCCAGCGCCAGCGGCAGCGCGCGGCGCGGGCCCAGGCGTTCGATCAGCCGCGCGCCCAGCAGGCCCGACAGCATGAAGCCGGCGCCGTAGGCGAAGGCGATGAAACCGACCTGTCCGGCCGACAGCGCCAGCAGGCGCCGCACGTGGTCGGCCAGGAAGGCGTAGACGCCGTAGAAGGCGGACGAGAATGCCAGGCAGCCCAGCAGCAGCGCCGGCACGTCGCGGTACGACAGCGGCGCCAACAGGCGCGACAGGCGCACCGGCGCGGGATGGGCGGCGCGGCGTTCGGGCAGGCGGCGCAGGCCCAGCAGGGCGACGGCGGCGCACAGCGCGAGCACGCCATAGGTGGCGCGCCAGCCGATGGCGTCGGAAATCAGCGCCGACAGCGGCACGCCGGCCACCAGCGATACCGACCAGCCGGCGATGACGCGGCCCAGCGTGCGCGCCTCCTGGCCGGGCTGCGCGATCAGCGAGGCCGAGCCGTAGGCGGCGGGCAGGATGACGCCGGCGGCCGTGCCGGCCACGGCCTGGGCCAGCGTCAGCGCCAGCCAGTGCGGCGCGGCGGCCGACAGCAGCAGCGCGGCGATCAGCGCCAGCATGCCGCCCAGCAGCGTGCGGCGGATGCCGATGCGGTCGATGCGCGCGGCCAGGAAGAAGGCGCTGGCGGCGGTGGCGGCGCCATAGGCGGAAATGGCCGTGCTGATGGTGAGCGGGGTGGTCGAGAACGACCGGGCCACGTCGGAAAGAATGGGACTGAGCGCCAGGCCGTTGGATCCCACGACGCTGACGGCGAACATCAGGGCGGGAACGGGGCTGCGGGTGTTGCGATTCTGCATTCCCCGAATTTTATTTGAATAAAATAAGGGTTTACACCGATAATCCTTTATTCCATAAAAGTTTGAACGCCATTCGGCGTAACCCGATTCCGATGTCAGATCTCGACGAGCGCGACCGAAAACTATTAACGCTGCTGGCCGCCGACGCCACGCCCAGCTATGCCGAACTGGGCAAATTGCTGAACCTGTCCGCGCCGGCCGTGCACGAGCGCGTCAAGCGCCTGAAGCGCGATGGCCAGATCAAGGGCATCGCCGCCAGGCTGGACGGCGCGAAGATCGGCCGGCCGCTGCTGGCCTTCGTCCACGTGGACACCAACAACTGGACCATCACCCAGCAGGTGCTGGGCCTGGCCGAGCTGAACGAGGTCGAGGAAATCCACACCATCACGGGCAAGAGCGCCATGCTGCTCAAGGTGCGCGTGAGCGATACGCAGGCGCTGGAGCAGCTGCTGGCGCGCATCCACAAGATCGAGGGCATCACCAACACCACCAGCGACATCGCGCTGACCAGCTATCTGGAGCGCGGTCCGCTGCCGGACGACGCCTGAGCGCTGGCCCGTCAGGGAGCGTGGAGAGCCGGCCCGGGTCGGCCGGCTTGGCGCGGCCCCCGGCCGGTGCGCCGTCAGACGCGGGGGCCTGGCGCCGCGCGCAGGCGCAGCCGCGTGATCTCGGACGGCGCGCCCAGCCGCTTGGGCGGTCCCCAGTAGCCGGTGCCCCGGCTGATGTAGATCCACATCCTGCCGTGCCGGTGCAGCCCGGCGGTATAGGGCTGCTGCAGGCGCACGAAGAAGCCCCAGGGAAAGAACTGCCCGCCATGCGTGTGGCCCGACAGTTGCAGGGTGTAGCCCAGCGGCTCGGCGGCGGCCGCGCTGCGCGGCTGGTGCGCCAGCAGGATGCGCGGCCAGGCATCGGCCGGCGCGCCGGCCAGCGCCGCCGCCGGATTGCTGCGCTGGTGGGGATCGAAGGCGCCGGCGCTGTAGTCGGTGACGCCGGCGATGATCATCGGCAGTCCGGACGGATGGATCAGCGCGTGCTCGTTCATCAGCACCCGCAGCCCCATGCGGCGGAATTCCGCGACCCAGGGCGCGGCGCCCGAATAGTATTCATGGTTGCCCGTCACCAGGTACACGCCATGAGGCGCGCGCAGCTGGCCCAGCGGGCTGGCCTGCGCGGCCAGCTGTTCGACGCTGCCGTCGACCACGTCGCCGGTGATGGCGACGAGGTCCGGCGATTCCTGGTTGACCGCGTCCACGATGGCCTGCACGTAGCGCTGCTTGATGGTGGGGCCGACGTGGATGTCGCTGATCTGCACGATGGTGAAGCCGTCCAGGTCGGGCGGCAGGCCGGCGATGGGCACGTCCACCGTGACCACGCGGGCGCGCCGGCGCGCGTTGACGAAGCCCACGATGGTGGCGGCCAGCGCCAGCGTCGCCACCCACCAGGCCGAGGCCTGCCGCAGCGCGGTCCAGCCCAATTCCAGGCCCGCCAGGCTGGCCAGCCACAGGATCAGCAGCAGCGCGTCGCGCAGCACGGTGAAGACGAACAGCGACGAGAACAGGCCCATCGTGATCAGCCCGACCCAGGCGATCCGGTCGCCCCAGGGCGGCCGCGCCGAGGACCGGGCCAGCATGCCCAGCGGAATCAGGATGCAGGACAGCGCCAGCGCCAGCACGGCCGCGGCCGCGCTGGGGCCGTGATGCAGTCCGTCGGGAATGAGGCGGGCGCCGACGTAGAGATGGGCCAGCGCGCCCAGCGTGAGAAAGCGCAGGAAAAACGAGGATTGGCGTAGGGACACGGGGCGGCACCGGAGCGCCCGCGAGGCAGGCGCGTAGCAAGGGAATTGCCATTCTATGCCCCGGAGATGTCCGGGGGGTTGTGACTCTCGCGCCAGCGGGTTGCGGCAGGCGCGCGGCGCCTGCGGCCGCGCGCGCCGCCATGGCGCGGTCAGCGCCCTGGCAACTCGTCGCGGCGCAGCAGGCCGGGATGCAGCTCGTCGAGCCGGTTGATGCCGAGCATGGCCATGTTGCGGTCGACTTCGGCGCGCAGCAGGCCGATGGCGTGCGCCACGCCGGCCTCGCCGCCGATGGCGGCCGCGTAATTGAAGGGTCGGCCCACGAACACGCAGCGCGCACCCAGCGCCAGCGCCTTGAGCACGTCGCCGCCCCGGCGCACGCCGCTGTCCAGCATCACCGGCATGTCGCCGGCAGCGTCCAGCACGCCCGGCAGCGCCAGCAGCGGCGGCACCGCGCCGTCGAGCTGGCGGCCGCCATGGTTGGAGACGATGATGCCGTCCACGCCATGCTCGCGCGCCAGGGCCGCGTCGTCCGGATGCAGGATGCCCTTGATGACCAGCGCGCCGGGCCATTGCCGGCGGATGCGGGCCACGTGCTCCCAGCTCAGGTGGTCGCGCGCCGAGAAATCGCGCAGCACGGAGGCCGACAGGATGGGCGCGCCGCGCGTGGCGAAGGAGTTCTCGAAATGCGGCATGCCATGCGCCAGCAGCGTGCGCAGGAAGGTGCCGGCCAGCCAGCGCGGCCGGGTCAGGCCGTCCCAGGCCAGCCGCAGGCTGGGCTTGAGCGGCGTGGAGAAGCCGGTACGTACATTGTTCTCGCGATTGGCGGACACGGGAATATCTACGGTCAGCACCAGGGTCTCGTAGCCGGCCTTGCGGGCGCGCTCGACCAGCGCGTCGATGCGGGCCGGATCGCCGGGCAGATAGGCCTGGAACCAGGTGCCGGGCGCGGCCTGGATCACGTCTTCAAGCGGAATCAGCGAGGTGCCGCTGAGGATGGCGGGGATGTTGGACGCACGCGCGGCGCGGGCCTGGACGATGTCGCCGCGATAGGCCGACAGCGCGCTCAGGCCCATGGGCGCGATGCCGAACGGCGCGTCGTAGCGGCGGCCGAACAGGTCGAATTGCTGCGAGCGGGCCGATACGTTCACCAGCACGCGCGGCACGAAGCCGTAGCGCGCGAACGCGTCGCGGTTGGCGCGCAGCGACTGGTTGTCCTCGGCCGCGCCGGCGATGTAGCCGAAGATGGGGCGCGGCAGGCGCCGGCGCGCGGCCTGCTCGAAGTCGTCCAGCGACAGCATGCGCGCCAGGGCGCGGGGCAGGGGACGGGCGGGGGCGGTGGCGGTCATGGCGGGCGGTGCGCGACGGGGAAAGCCCCATAATCTAGCAACGCCGCCGCGCGCCACAAAGCGAATAAAACGCGAAGCGCTTCTTCGCCGGAAGGAAACATCGCGCCGGGGAAGCCGGCGCGACTCCGATCAGGGTTGGCCGCCGGAGCGGGCAGGCGGTCTCAGGCCGGCAGGGCCAGCAGCTCGCCCATGCGGACCGGGCCGCGCACCGAGGGCGTGTCGGACCAGCGGATCTTGTCCGGGCCGAACAGCACGATGGCGGTGGACCCGAGCTTGAAGCGGCCCATCTCGGCGCCCTTGTCCAGGTGGATGGGCGCGCGCGCGTCGGCGTCGTAGCGCGTGGCCTTGACGCCGCGCTTGTGCGGCGTGACCAGGCCGGCCCAGACGGTTTCGATGGAGGCGACGATCATGGCGCCGACCAGCACCAGCGCCATGGGGCCGTGCTCGGTGTCGAAGATGCAGACCACGCGCTCGTTGCGCGCGAACAGGCGCGGCACGTTGCGGGCCGTCAGCGGATTGACCGAGAACAGCCGGCCTGGCACGTGGACCATTTCGCGCAGCGTGCCGGCCACCGGCATGTGGACCCGGTGATAGTCGCGCGGCGACAGGTAGATGGTGGCGAACTCGCCGCCCTGGAACGGCGCGGCGCGCTCGGCGTCGCCGCCCAGCAGGTCGGCCAGCCCGTAGCTGTGGCCCTTGGCCTGGAAGATGCGGCCGTGCTCGATGGCGCCCATCTGGCTGATCGCGCCGTCGGCCGGGCACAGCACCGAGCCGGGCTCGTCGTCCAGCGGCCGCGCGCCGTCCTTCAGCGCGCGCGTGAAGAAATCGTTGAAGCAGTCGTAGGCCAGCGCGTCTTCCTGCTCGGCCTCGCTCATGTCGACGCCGTAGCGCTGCACGAAGCGCGAGATCATCCAGTTCTTGACCGCGGGTTCCCGGCAGTCGGACGCGTATCCGAACAGGCGCGACACCAGATGGTGGGGCGCAAGGTACTGGCTGGCGAGAAATAGCTGGTCTTTGATGGGCATCTGCGGGGGAAATAGCAGCGTCCCGCAAGGAGCGGGACGCGATGGAAGGGGCGCGCGGGCGGGGGGCGCGCAATGGGCGCGATTGTAACCTGATCGGCCCGGCGCGGCGTATGTCGTCAGACCCCGAGCCAGACTCGAATCAGACCCGCGCCAGACCCACGCCAGACCCGCGCCAGGCCGGGCGGCGTGTGGCTTCAGGCCGCCTTGGCGGACAGCTTGGTCTGGTACAGCCAGGCCTTGTAGTCGTCCAGGTCGCCGTCGAAAGGACGCACCTGGCCGTCGGCCACGATGATGAACTGGTCGGTGCTGGCGCGCAGTAGGTGGCGGTCGTGCGAGACCAGCACCAGCGTGCCCTCGAACTGCGCCAGCGCGCTGGTCAGCGCTTCGCGCGTTTCCAGGTCCAGGTGGTTGGTGGGTTCGTCCAGCAGCAGCAGGTTGGGGCGCTGCCAGACGATCAGCGCCAGCGCCAGCCGCGCCTTCTCGCCGCCGGAGAACGGCGTGATCGGGCTGGTGGCCATGGCGCCGTTGAAATTGAAACTGCCCAGGAAGTTGCGCAGCTCCTGCTCGCGCACATTGGGCGCGAGCTTGGTCATGTGCCACAGCGGCGATTCGTCGTGGCGCAGCATCTCGACCTGGTGCTGGGCGAAGTAGCCGATGGACAGGCCCTTGTTGAACTGAGTGTCGCCCGCCAGCGATTGCAGCTCGCCGGCGATGGTCTTGATGAAGGTCGACTTGCCGGCGCCGTTGATGCCCAACAGGCCGATGCGCTGTCCGGCCTGCAGCGAGAAATTGATGCCGGACACGATGATCTTCTCGGACACGGTCTGCGTGTCTTCATCGATGTTGCGGTAGCCGGCCGACACCGCGTCCATGGTCAGCAGCGGGTTGGGCGCGCGCAGCGGCTCGCGGAACTCGAAGGAGAACTCGGCGGCGGCGCGCAGCGGCGCCACTTCCTCCATCCGCGCCAGCGCCTTGATGCGGCTCTGCGCCTGGCGCGCCTTGCTGGCCTGGGCCTTGAAGCGGTCGATGAAGGACTGCAGGTGCGCGCGCTGGCGCATCTGCTTTTCCATCATGCCCTGGGCCAGCACCAGCTGCGCGGCGCGCTGGCGCTCGAACGACGAGTAATTGCCGGAATAGCGCCGCAGCTTGCGCTCGTCGATGTGCACCACGACGTTGACCACTTCGTCCAGGAAGTCGCGGTCGTGCGAGATGATGAGCAGCGTGCCCGGATAGCGCTTGAGCCAGTCCTCCAGCCAGATGATGGCGTCCAGGTCCAGGTGGTTGGTGGGCTCGTCCAGCAGCAGCAGGTCGGACGGGCACATCAGCGCCTGCGCCAGGTTCAGGCGCATGCGCCAGCCGCCCGAGAAGCTGGTCAGCGGCAGCCGCATCTGTTCCTGCGTGAAGCCCAGGCCGGTCAGCAGCTGCTCGGCGCGCGAGTGCGCGGTGTAGGCGTCGGCGTCGGCCAGCGCGGCGTAGATCTCGGCCATGCGCAGGCCGTTCTCGGCGCTTTCCGGTTCGGCTTCCAGCGCGGCCAGCTCGGCCTCCAGCTGGCGCAGCGTGGCGTCGCCGTCGATGGCGTATTCGATGGCCGGGCGGTCCAGCGCCGGCGTTTCCTGGGCCACGTGCGCCATGCGCCAGGTGGCCGGGTAGTCCAGGTCGCCCTGGTCGGCGTGCAGCACGCCGCGCAGCAGCGCGAACAGGCTGGACTTGCCGGCGCCGTTGGCGCCGATGAGGCCGATCTTGTCGCCGGGGTTGAGCAGCAGGTCGGCTTTGTCGAGCAGCGGCTTGACGCCGCGCGCGAGGGAAACTTGTTGGAAGCGGATCATGGTCGAAGCGGAAACGGGGGCGGCCCGGCGCGGTACCGCCGCGCGCGACACGGCGCGCGTGGCGGGATGAAGGGCGTGGGGTTCCGGCCTGGAGTTCAAGCGGCCCGCGCGCGGAACGGCACGGCGCAGGGCCTGGCGCCGCGCCGCGAAGCGCGGCGTCGTGCGCGTGAGGAACCGTATTGTACCGGGCCGGCGTGGTAATGCCGTTGCAGGGCTGGCGCGGCGGTATGGATGAGGGCGAGCGCGCGGCGCGCGCTCAGGCGGCGGCGATGGCAGCGGCCAGCGCCAGCACGCGTTCGGCTTCGCGCGCGTGCAGGTTTTCCACCAGCGAACCGTCGACCACCGCGACGCCCTGGCCGCTGGCCTGGGCATCGCGCCAGGCCTGCAACCGCTTGCGCGCGACGGCGATCTCCCCGGGGCTGGGCGCATAGGCCGCGTTGGCGGCGGCGATCTGGCGCGGATGAATCAGCGTCTTGCCGTCGAAGCCCTGGTTGCGGCCTTGCTCGCAGGCCAGCGCCAGGCCCGCGTCATCGTCCAGGTCCAGGTGCACGCCATCCAACGCCGCCAGTCCGTGGGCGCGGGCGGCCATGACGGCCAGCGAACGCGCCAGCAGCGTTTCCTCGCGGCCCGGCGTGTGGCGCGCATGCAGATCCTTGACCAGGTCCGACGTGCCCACGACCAGGGCCGCCAGCCGGGGATGGCCGGCGATGGCGTCCAGACGCAGAAAGCCCAACGGCGTTTCGCACATGGCCCACAAGGGAAGGTCGGCGGGCGCGCCGGCCGCGTCCAATGCTCGCGCCAGCGCGTCCAGCTGGGCCGGGCTTTCGACCTTGGGCAGCAGCACGGCGTCGGCGCCGGCGGCGGCGAGGGCGCGCGCGTCGTCCAGTCCCCACGGCGTGTCCAGCGCGTTGATGCGCGCCACGCATTCGCGTCGGCCGTAGCCGCCGGCCTGCAAGGCGGCGGCCACCTGCGCGCGCGCCTGTGGCTTGGCGTCGGGCGCGACCGCGTCCTCCAGGTCCAGGATCAGCACGTCGGCATCCAGGCCTCGGGCCTTGTCGAGCGCGCGGGCGTTGGCGCCGGGCATGTAGAGCGCGGAGCGGCGGGGGCGGGGCGTGGCGGGATGCATCGCGGTGTGGCGGGTGTCGCGGATTCAGGCCTTGGCCTTGACGCCGCCCACGATCTGCACGGGCGTGGTGCAGACGTAGCCGACGCCGTAGACCGTGCGTATGCCCATGTCGCCGCCGGCCAGCGCGCGCAGCTTGCGGCGCAGCCGGTGCATGTGGGCATCGAGGCGGTGGGTATCGTAGGCCTCGGCGCTGGCGCCCAGCGCCTCGACCAGGCGGCCGCGCGTCAGCGGCAGCGGCGCGGCCTGGATCAGCGCGCCGAGCAGGCGGCTTTCGGTGTCGGTGATGTCGACGTTGACCCGCGTCGGCGACAGCAGCTGGCGACGCGCCGGATCGAAGCGCCACACGCCTTCGGCGCGCGCGGGATCGGGCGACGGCACGACCCGCAGGCGGCGCGACAGCGACACCAGCGTGGCGCCCAGCTCGGCCAGGTTGACGGGCTTGGTCAGGTAGTGGTCGGCGCCCAGGCTCAGGCCCGAGACCTTGTCCTCGCTGAGCAGGCGGCCGGTCAGCATGATGATGCCCATGGCCGGATAGGTGGTGCGCAGATGCGAGACGCGACTCAGGCCGTCGCCGTCGGGCAGCATCGCGTCCAGCACCAGGATGCCCGGCGTCACGGCCAGCAGCAGCTGGTCCAGTTCGGACAGCGAGCCCGCGGTGAGGATGGCTTCGCCCAGGCCGAGTTCCTGGATGTACTCGGCGATGGTGTCGCGCCAGTCCCCGTGATCGTCGACGATGATGATGGTCACGGCGCCGGACAAGCTAGCGATGTGGCCGACGTGGCGTAACGCGCTCCCATGGCAAACACTCTTTCCGCTCCTTTCATGCCTGCGTTCTTATTTATTGGATTGGGATGTCTTGCACGCTCGAGGGCAGCCGGGCCGCCCTCGCGACGCGCTCCGGTTTTGACGCAAGCGGAGAATATCATCAACGCCACCGGGGCGACGCGACGAAAATCAAGCCTGCGGGCCATGAACGGGATTGTCCCGGATTGCTCAAAAAATGACCAGTCCGGCGAGCAGGCTGCGCAGGGCCGCCCGCCGGCGCTTGCCGCCCGCCTTATCCACAGAAACTGTGGATAAGGCGGGCGCTTCCTGTCTTCATCCGGGCAGCCGTTCGATCGGCACGCCCGGCGGTATCTTGCGCATCCGGTCGCGTTCGATGCGCTGCGGCGCGAAACGCGTCTTGCGCGACGCGGCATTCTGCAGCAGCACCGACAGCACGGAGCCCTTGTCCTGGATCCAGTGCGTCTTGCCGCGCAACAATTTCATGGCGTTGTCCGCGGTGCCCAGCTTGTAGGTCATGGCGTTGATCTCCACCGACTGTTTGCCGTTGAAGGCCGAGCCGTCCTGTTCGGTGAGGGCGGCGGCGTCCAGATTGCTGCTTTCATGATCCACGCGATAAATAAACTTCAGTCCGCTGAACGGATCCTGCACGACGATCAGCTTGTCCGAGCCGGATATGTCGGACAGCATGCCGATGACCGTGGACTCGACCAGCTGGTTGCCCCGCTGTTCCTCGGTATAAATAAAGATGCTGTGGCGGACGGCGGCCTGGGCCGCCGCGGCCGTGGCGGGGGTAGTACGGTTCATGCCTGGCTTGATCAATGCGGGGCGGGCGCCGCGGCGTCCGCTGCCCGGTATCGGGTTAACGGCGCGTGGGGGGATGAACTTGAGCGTTCTTGGGGAAAAATCTCCATGCCGCGCCCGCGCCGCGGCGGGGGGATGCGCGGGACGGTCCGGCGCGATGGCGGCGTGCTCAGGTCCGCCTGGAGGACCACACGATTGATACTGAGTGTATCAAATGCATGATGAAGTAACGGCGTGTGCGCGGCCGGGTGGAAACCGGCGTTCGGGCGCATGCGGATTGCACGAGGAGCATCTGGCTTGTCGTATGGAATTCGCGCGGGCATCATGCGCCGATGAAAAATACCGATGTGATTGTCCTGGGCGCCGGCATCGTGGGCGTGAGCGTCGCCCTGCACCTGGCCGCGCGCGGGCGCGCGGTGACGCTGGTGGACCGGCGCGGTCCCGGCGAAGAGACCAGCTACGGCAACGCCGGGCTGATCGAGCGCGCCAGCGTGATTCCCTATGCCTTTCCGCGCGACCTGCGCAGCCTGCTGCGCTACGCGCTGAACAATCGGCCCGATGTGCGCTATCACCCCGGCTTCCTGCCGCGCGTCGCGCCCTGGCTGGCGCGCTATTGGTGGCATTCGGCGCCGTCGCGGCTGGCGCGGGCCGCGCGGGCCATGCTGCCGCTGATCGAGCGCAGCGTGGCCGAGCATGACGCGCTCAAGGACGAGGCAGGCATCGCCGGCCTGTTCCGCCGCACGGGCTGGATCGACGGCGCGCGCAGCCAGGCGGGCCTGGATCAGGCCGCCGCCGAGGCCGCCTCGCTGTCGTCCTACGGCTTGAAGCATCAGGTGCTGGACCGCCAGGCGCTGACGGCGCTGGAGCCGGCCCTGTCCGAGCGCATGGTCGGTGGGGTCCATTGGCTGGACCCGGTCAATGTGTCGGATCCGGGAGCGGTCACGCGCGGCTATGCGGCCCTGCTGCAGCGGCGCGGCGGGGTGTTCGTGAACGGCGACGCGCGCAGCCTGCGGCAGGATGGCGGCGGCTGGCGGGTGGACACCGCCGACGGCCCGCTGCGGGCGCGCGAGGCGGTGGTGGCGTTGGGCCCCTGGTCCACCGATGTGCTCCGGCCGCTGGGCTATCGCGTGCCGATGGCGGTCAAGCGCGGCTATCACCAGCATTTCGCGCTGGAACGGGGCGCGGCGCTGACGCGGCCGGTGGCCGATATCGACAATGGTTTCGTGATGACGCCCATGACGCTGGGACTGCGCCTGACGACGGGCGCCGAGTTCGCCTCGCGCGACGCGCCGCCGACGCCGGTGCAGATCGGCCGGGTCCGCGCGCTGGCGGGACAGCTGGTGCCTCTGGGCGCGGCGGTGGAAGCGCAGCCCTGGATGGGCTGCCGGCCCTGCATGCCGGACATGCGTCCGGTGATCGGCCCGGCGCCGAACCACGCGGGGCTATGGCTGTCGTTCGGCCATGCGCATCATGGTTTCACGCTGGGCCCCGTGACCGGCCGGCTGCTGGCCAGCCTGATCACGGGCGAGGCGCCGGACATGGATCCGGCGCCCTACGCGCTGCGCCGTTGAGGCGCGGCGCGGGGTGGCGCGTCAGTCCTTGCCGGCGCGCGCTTCGCGGCGCTGGCGCACCGCCTTGGCCAGCGTGTCCAGCACCGGCGCGGTCTGCGACCAGCCCAGGCAGGCGTCGGTGATCGACACGCCGGGGCGCAGCGGCTGGCCGGGGGTGAGATCCTGGCGGCCTTCCTCGAGATGGCTTTCGATCATCACGCCGGTGATGCGCGCGTCGCCGCCGGCCAGCTGCGCGGCCACGTCCTGCGCGACCTCGACCTGGCGCAGGTGCGACTTGTTGGAATTGGCGTGCGAGAAGTCGATCATGACCTGCTCGCGCTGGCCGGCCTTGCGCAGCACCGCGCAACAGGCGTCCACGCTGGCTGCGTCGTAGTTGGGGCCCTGCTTGCCGCCGCGCAGGATCACGTGCGTGTCCTGGTTGCCGCGGGTTTCGAAGATGGCGGCCATGCCCATCTTGGTCATGCCCATGAAGGCGTGCTTGGCGCTGGCGGCGACCATCGCGTCGGCGGCGATCTGCACGCCGCCGTCGGTGCCGTTCTTGAAGCCCAGCGGGCAGCTCAGGCCGGAGCTGAGCTGGCGGTGGCTCGGGCTTTCGGTGGTGCGCGCGCCGATGGCGCCCCAGGCGATCAGGTCGGCGATGTACTGCGGGCTGAGCAGGTCCAGGAATTCGGTGGCGATCGGCAGGCCCAGGCCGCTGACGTCCAGCAGCAGCTCGCGCGCGCGGCGCAGGCCTTCGTTGATGCGGAAGCTGCCGTCCAGGCGCGGGTCATTGATGTAGCCCTTCCAGCCCACGGTGGTGCGGGGCTTTTCGAAGTACACGCGCATGACGATGAGCAGATCCTGGCGATGCTGGTCGGCGGCGGCGCGCAGCAGGCGGGCGTACTGCATGGCCTGGCCGTGATCGTGGATGGAGCAGGGGCCGACCACGATGATCAGGCGGTCGTCGCGGCCGTGCAGCACGTCGGCGATCTCGGTCCGGCTGCGTTCGACCAGCGTCTGGATCTCGTCCGAGACCGGCAGTTCGTCCTGCAACAGCGCGGGCGAGATCAACGGGCGCACGGCGGCGATGCGGGTGTCGTCGATGCGGGTGATGTCCTGGGTGGAATCGGCCGCGCCGACCTCGCGGTCGTGCAGGGGATCGTCAATGCGGGTCAAGGGAAGCTCCGTGCCATAGATGCGGAAAGACCGCCATTATCGCACCCCCGACCGCCCGAAGGTTGCCATCCTCCGTCCTAGGGCGCGGGCCGGCAAGCGCCGCACCATCGGCCAAGCGTACGCCTTCAGTCCCGAATTTAAGCCTATCAGCACTGAATTTGCATTAACCCGTCGGCACGGCGGACACGGCGCGCGCGGATGCCGTAGCATTGGGGGCAGACTAGATACGCAGGCTCCAGGACAGCGCACGATGCCCAAGACCGAAGCCGGCCCCGCCCGCCGCATCCTCCTGGTCGAGGATCATCCGGTCGAGCGCGCCTATCTGCAGAATATGCTCCTGGCGCTGGGCTGCCGTCGCGTCGCGGGCGTGGGCAGCGGCGCCGAGGCGCTGGCGGCCCTGACGCGCCAGTCCTACGACGTGCTGATCAGCGACATCGCCATGGGCGAGGGCGGCGGCACCCGCCTGCCCAACGAGCTGCGCAGGCTCAAGGACGCGGGCCGCCTGAAGCGCATGCCGCCCATCATCTGGATCAGCAATCTCAGCGACGAGCTGCGGCATTCGCATGTGCGGCTGGCCCTGCAGGCCGGCTGCCCGTCGGCGCAGGCGCTGGCCAAGCCGGTGTCGCGCTCGGTCATGCAGCAGGCGTTGAAGACGGCGCTGCACGATATCGACGATCCCGACCTGTCAGGCCGCGCCTCGGCCGGCCCGGCCCCCACGCGGGCCGAGCTGCGGCGCGCGCTGGGCACGGGCGAGGGCATGAGCGTGGTGCTGCAGCCGCAGCTCAATCTCACCACCGGCCGCATGGTGTCGGCCGAGGCGCTGTCGCGCTGGGACCATCCGACGCTGGGCACGATCGCGGCCGGCGATTTCGTGCCGGCCGCGCACAGGCTGGGGCTGGACCGGGTGCTGTTCGAGCGGGTCGCGGGACAGGTGCTGGAGGTGCTGCGCCGCATGCGCGGCGAGCGCATCGAGGTTCCCATCGCCATCAATGCCTCGGCGGCCACCTTGTGCTCCCCGGACCTGCCGGCGCAACTGGAGCAGCTGGTGGCGCGGGCGGGGCTGCCGGCGCGGCTGGTGAAAGTGGAGCTGACCGAGGACGAGCCCGTGAAGGATTGGCTTGCGCTGTCCTCGGTGCTGAACCTGCTGCGGGTGCGCGGCTTCGAGCTGGCGATGGACGATTTCGGCGCCGGCATCGCGTCCATGCGGCTGTTTTCCGCCATGCCCTTCACCGAGCTGAAGATCGACCGCGACTTCATCGTCCACATGCATCGCGAGCCGGCCTCGCGCGCCGTGGTGGCGGCCGCCATCGAAATGGGGCGGGCGCTGGGCCGCCGCGTGATCGCCGAGGGCGTGGAGCAGGAGCGCGACATCCTGCTGCTGCGCGAGCTGGGCTGCGAGCTGGCCCAGGGTTTCGGCATCTCGCCGCCGCTCGCGCCCGACGCCTTCATCGCGTTCCGGCGCCAGCACTGAGGCCGGCGCCGCAAGCCGGCGTCAAAGGCCGGACACCTCGATATTGCCGGGGTAGTCGATCGAGAACTTGAGCACGGTCTCGCGCGACTTGCCGGGCTCCAGGTCCCAGTTCCAGACCAGTTTGCCGTCGTCCTCGCGCTTGATGTCGCGCTCGGACGGCGACAGCAGCTTGACCTCGATCTTCTCGTTGCGCGAGACCGGCAGGCGGTCCTTGAACGAGACCTGCTCCTTGGTCGACTTGTTGTTCTTGACCGTGATCTTGTATTCATAGGTCACGCGTTTGCCGCCGCCGGAGAAGCCGGTGCTTTCGGTATAGCGGTTGACCAGCTGGCGCTTGACCGAGATGCCTTCGTCCGCGCCCATCGCCAGTTCCAGCTTTTCGCCGGGCATCACGGCCTTGAGCCGGCTGGACGCCACGAAGGCGTCGTCCAGGAACGTGTTGAGCGTGCCGGCCAGGAAGGGCATCTCGGTGCCGTTGCTGGCATGCGCGGTCAGGAAGGCCGCCTCGCGCAGCGACGGCGTGGATTGGTATTGGAGCGTCGCCGGCAGCTTGACCGTGGTGATGGCCACGCGCTGCGTGCTGTTGTCCGACGGCAGCGTGACGGGCGCCTGGATCTGGAACGAGGCGCTGGTGGCGCCCGACTGGACCTCGGCGGTTGCCGATGTCACCGCTTCGGGCTGCGGCTCGGGCTGCGCCGCGGCGTCGAAGGCCTGTTCCTGCACGGCCATCTTCTGGCGCGCCATCTGCCGCGCTTCGCTCGCCGCGGCCGGCGCGGGACGCGGCGCCGCCGCGGGCATGGGCGGCGGCGGCACCGCCACATCCACGACCCAGGGCGTCAGCGCCGGCGCGCCGCCGCCCAGCGAGGGGCGGGCGGTCGACAGGGTGAGCTTGACCTTGTTCCAGTCTTCGCCGGTGGTCTGGTTGATGACGCCGAAATAACCCAGGTCCACGCTGCGGTCGGCGGCGCGCAGCCGCGCGTCGTAGGCCGGCGTCCACTGGGCGCCGGCAACCGCATAGGAAAGATTCAGGTCCAGCTTGCCGGGGCGCGCCAGCATCACGCGCAGCGTCACGGTCTTGCTGCGGCGACCCTGGCGGTCTTGCAGCTGGCTGTACTCATTGGCCAGCGCCTCCCGCTCGCGCTCGATGTCGGCGCGCTGTTCCTCCACGCGCCGCAGCCCGGCCAGCGCGCGGCTCAGCGTGTCGGCGCTCAGCGACTGGACCGCCTTGAGCTCATCGAGCGAGGGGCGGGCGCCGTCCTTGCCGGGCTGGGTGGCGCCTTGCTGGATCAGCGTCACCAGTTCGCGCTGGTTCTCCAGCACGGCGGCCTCGTCGTCCAGCGCGGCCTTCTTGTTGTCGAGTTGATTGATCTGCTGCTCGAGCTGCCTGAGTCGATCGTTGGGCGTGTTCGCCTCGTAGGCGGTGCGCACCTTCACATCCAGCAGCGTGGCCTGGCCGGTGCTTTTGGCCGCGACCTGCAGGGAGTTGTCCTGCAACGAGGCGGGCAGCTTCTCCAGCACCAGCTCGTGCTCGCCGGCGGCCAGCTCGGCGCTGGCCTGACGGGTGACGACGGCGCGGTCCTGGTAGACCGTCACGGCGCCGATGGCCGAGGGCAGGGCGGCGGCCGCGCTCAGGCCGGGGAGGGTGGCGATGGACAGAGCCAGGAGGGTACGTCGCATGGTGGCGCCTATTGATCGATGGAATCGGAAGCGGCGCGGACGGACTTGCCCTGCGCCGGGGGCTAAATGTACACGGCGCGCAAGGGGCGGGCTTTACAGAAGGTGGCAAACGAAACCATGCGATACCGCCCTGATCGCCGGGGCGTCAGGGCGCGGCTTTTCTATTCCTGGATCACGGCTGTCGCGGGCGCGTCGGCCCGCAGCGTGGCGCCCATGCCCTGGCTCAGCATCGACAACAGCAGGGCGGGAGCCATGTTGAGCTGGGCCAGCAGCACGCTGCAGCGGGCCAGCCTGGCCAGGTCTTCGTGATTCTGGCGTGTCAACCATGCGCAGGCCTCGACCGACAACTGCATGCCGGCGATGGCGGCGGCGTTGCCGCTGCGCGCGATCCGCTGCAACAGCAGCAGATACATCAGGTTGGTTTCGTGGATGTCGCGCAGAAGTTCGGTGGATCTCGGCATCGGGCACCCCTTACTTCGTTGTGTCCGCGGACCGGATTCGTGGCGGGCGCGGAGCAAGGCGTGGCGCGTCCTTGGGAGGGCGTCTGCGCAGGCCGGTCGCCGGCCTGGCTGCCGATATGGTCTGTCGATCATATTTAAGCGACCGGGGGCCGTCAGTAATGGATTTCCCTGTACTCAATTCATACATATGTTAATTTTGTAAAAGAGACTAATTCTCATTTATAATGCCGCCCATGTCCCGCGGCGCATGCCGTCCGCCGGGCCGTCTCCTTCTTCCAGCCGCCGGGGTACGCGATGGGTCTTTCTTCCGACGAACGCCAGCAATTGCAGCGCGAGCATGCCGCCTTGCTCGCGGCCTACGGACGCGTGCAATCGCATTGCAGCCGGCTGCTGGCCGCGCAGGCCGGACGCATCGAGCGGCTGGAAAGCGAAAACCTGCAACTGCGCGCCCGCCTGATCCGCCAGGAGACGCTGCTGTCCTGGGAGCGCGAGGATAGAGCTGCGCTGGAGCGCGCCGTGCCGGGGCTGCCGCGCCGCGCCGCCCTGGCGCGTCGCGTCGGCCAACTGATGGAGCGGGTGCAGGCGCTGATGCGCGAGCGCCTGGCCTGGCAGGACAGGCTGGTCGCGCCGGTCCCGTCAACGGTGGCGCTGCGATCCGAGGCGCCGGCCGTCGCCGTCGCGCTGCGCGAGAAGTCCGTGCTGTGCGTGAGCGAGGATGCGATGGCCCTGATGCTGACGCGCAAGGTGGTCGAAATGGCCGGCGGCCGCTACCAAGGCCGCAGCGGCAAGGAAGACGCCGACACGCTGGAGGCCAGCCTGGTCGCGGCCGACCTGGTGATCTGCCAGACCGGTTGCGTCAGCCACGGCGCCTATTGGCGGGTGCGCGACCATTGCACGCGCACCGGCAAGGAATGCGTGCTGGTGGACAGGCCCGAGGCGCTGGACGGCCTGCGGCCGACGGAAACGGCGGGGCGCTGACCGCGCCGTCCGCGCCGGTTCAGTCCGCGCCAGCCGGCCGCGGCGCCCGCGCGCGGCGCAGCAGCGGCACCGCGCCCAGGGCGCACAGCGCCATCACCAGGAAGCCGCCGGGCGCATAGTGCCGGTACAGCGCGCCGCCCAGCTGGATGCTGGCGAACATGAAGACCCCGCCCGACAGCAGCGCGTACAGCGCGATCGCCGAGGTCTTGGCCGTGGCCGGCGCGCGCGCGGCGATGTGCCACATGATGGCGGCGTTGTTGCCGGCCAGCGTGAAGCACTGCAGCAGCTGCAGGACGGCGATGGCGGTGGGGTCGGCGGTGATCGCCAGCCCGGTCCATCGGATCGCCGTCATCACGGCCGAGATCAGGATCAGCCGCGGCGCGCCGACGCGCGCCAGCACCTTGGGCGCGGCGAAGAAGAACAGCACCTCGCTGGCCACGCCCACCGCCCACAATAGTGATATCAGCGCGGTGGACAGGCCCTGGGCCGTCCAGTGCAGCGTCGAATAGGAATACAGGAAGCCGTTGCTGGCCTGCACCAGCGAGGCGGCGGCGATGCACAGCAGCAGCGGGCGGTCGCGCAGCACGGCGCGCATGGGCGTGACGCCCGGCGTCGCGGGCGCGGCGTCCGGCGCGGGCCGCGCGGCCCGGGGCAGCAGCCGCAGCATGGCCAGGCAGGCCACGATCATCAGCATGGGCAGCCACATCACCCAGTTCACGCCGTGGGTCTTGATGAGATAACCGCCGCTGACCGTCATCAAGGCGAAGCCCAGCGAGCCGCAGGCGCGGATGAGGGTGTAGGAATTGCCCTGGCCGCGCCCGCTGGCGATCGCCATGCGGTCCAGCAGCGGCAGCACCGAGGGGAAGACGGCGTTCAGCAGCAGCGTGACGGCGAACAGCCAGGCCGGCGTGGCGGCCAGCGGATAGCAGGCGTAGAGCAGCAGCGAGCCGATCAGCGCCGCCGCGATCAGCGCATGGGCGCGGCCGGTCTGGTCGGCGACGTGGGCGACGACAGGAGTGGACAGGATCTTGGGCAGCAGCGCGGTGGCGACGATCAGGCCGATGAAGGCGCTGTCCAGGCCGCGCTCGGCGAACCACAAGGGCAGGAAAGGGATGCTGACGCCCTGCAGGCCGTAGTACAGGAAGTAGAACCCGTGCAGGGCGATGGCGCCCTGCCGGGCGTCGGGGTTGCCGCGCATGGCTGGAGGGGGGACGAAGGCAGGAATGAAGCCGCGTAGCATACTCCTGCCGCCGGGTCCCACGCCTTGACGCCTACCAGGGCAGCGGGGCTTTTTCGCCGTTGCCGTGCTCGCCGTAGTAGATGGACGGCAGGAAGCGCGACAGGTACGTGAATTCGGTATAGCAATGCCGCAGCAGCGCCAGGCCCAGTTCGTCCGCCGCGTCGCGCTCGGGCTGCGCGCTGGACTTGCCCAGGTAGAAGCGGCTGCGCAGCACGCAGCCGAAGGGCGTGTCGCGCGCCAGGTGCACCATGTCGCCGTCCAGCGGATCGCCGTGCGCGTCCAACTGCGCGTGGTCGCCGAAGCCGATGCGCGCATAGACGGCGGCCGAGACATCGCCGGCCTCGGTGGCGGCGCGCAGACGGGCGTCGCCGAAGGCCTCGGCCGGATCATGGAATTTCAAGCGCGCCGCCACGGGCGGGATGTCGGCCAGCGACTCGACCGCATGGATCGACGCGCCCACATAGCTTTCGCCGCGCCGCCAGTGGCTGTCCCAGCCGCGATGCTCGACGTGATCGTGCGGATGCCACCACTTGATGTGCTGGGTGGTTTCGAAGAACTTGAACCACCAGTCCAGCATGCGGCCCTTGCAGCCATGCAGGTCGGTGCGCACGGCCACCACCAGCAGGCCGTTGTCCAGGCGGGTGATGCCGGTCTCCAGGCGCAGCGGGGCGGGATCCAGCAGGGGTTGCAGGTCGGCCAGGATGAGGCTGGCGTGGGGGGCGTGTGTGTCCATGTTCGAGGCTCCATCAAAGATATCGAAGGGTTGGAAACCCGATTCTATAATAAAGAAACGAATAACGTTTCCTAAATAAAAGGGACGTGTAAGATGCCGTCTGCACACAGGAGGACGCCACCGATGGCGCAAGGCAAGATCCGATCGACCACGACAGGCGCCGGCCAGGCGCGGGACGCCGCCGCGCCCGCCCCGCGCCCGCGCGGCCGGCCGGCCCGGCCCGAGGCCGAGCAGCGCGCCGCCGTGATGGCGGCGACCACGTGGCTGCTGCTGAACGAGGGCTATGCCGCGACCACGCTGGAAGCGGTGGCTCGGCGCGCCGGCATGGCCAAGAAGACCGTTTACCGTTATGCCAGCGACCGCGAGGACCTGGTGGCCCAGGTCGTGCGCGGCTGGACCGACGGCTTCGCGCCGGTGATGGCGCAGGACGTGACCAGCGTGGATGAGGTGCTGCCGGCGCTGGCGCGCGTGCTGCAGGCCATCGCCGAGCGCGTGCTGTCGGCCGACGCGGTCGGCATGTTCCGCCTGCTGACGGCGGACTTTCCGGGCCGCGACGCGCTGTTGCGGGCCTACCAGGAGAACGGCATCGAACGCGGCACGGCCATGTTGGCCGCCTGGTTCCAGCGCCTGGCCAGGCGCGGACTCATCCAGGTGAGCGAGCCCCGCGTCGTGGCCGGCCTGCTGCTGTCCATGGCGATCGCCGAACCGCTGCGCGCCATGGCGCTGGGGCTGACGCCGCCGCTGCCCGAAAGCTCGATCGGTGAACGCATACAGGCCTGCCTGGCGCTGTTCGCCGGAGACGCCAAGGTCTTCGCGCTGCGCGCCGCGTGATGCGGTCCGCGCGCTGTTCAGCTTGCCGCAAGGCCGGCGTGGCGATTTGGCAAAGCGCGCGCATGGCGATACCCTGAATAGGCAACGGCGCGTTCACGAGATGCGCCGCAGGCATTTTTCTCTAATCATTCCAAGGAGCAGAAACCCATGGCCAAGCAACTGAATGAGAAGACCGCCAAGGCCGCCAAGGAACGCCGCAAGCGTCCGCTGGCCACGCCCACCGACCTGTCGTCCGCCGCCACGCGCGACATCTCCGCCGCGCTGAACCAGGTCCTCGCCGACGTGTTCGCGCTTTACCTGAAGACCAAGAATTTCCACTGGCACGTCAGCGGCCCGCACTTCCGCGACTATCACCTGCTGCTGGACGAGCAGGGCGACGAGCTGTTCGCCATGACGGATCCGCTGGCCGAGCGCATCCGCAAGATCGGCGGCACCACGCTGCGCTCCATCGGCCACATCGGCCGCACCCAGCGCATCCAGGACAATGACGCCGACTACGTGCAGCCGCTGGACATGCTGGCCGAGCTGCGCGAGGACAACAAGATGCTGGCGGCCTCGCTGCGCGAGGCGCATAACGTCACCGACGAGCATCGCGACATCGCCAGTTCCAGCCTGATCGAGAACTGGATCGACGAAACCGAGAAGCGCACCTGGTTCCTGTTCGAGGCCAGTCGGCAGGGCGACGGCACCGGGCATTGAGCGCCGGGCCGCCGCGTCCGTCACGGATACACCAGGACTGGCTTGTCCTGGTAGCGCGCCGGGAAGACCTTGGCCAGGTTCTCCACCTTCGGCACGTCGTTGACCATGATGTACATGCTGTACGGATGGCGCACCAGATAGTCCTGGTGGTAGTCCTCGGCGCGATAGAAGGCCTTGAGCGGCTCGATCGTGGTGGCCATCGGCTTGCCGTAGACGCCCGCGCGGTTCAGCTGCGCGATATAGGCCTCGGCCACCTGCCGCTGGCCGTCGCTGGCGGGGAACACGGCGGAACGGTACTGGGTGCCGGTGTCCGGGCCCTGGCGGTTGAGCTGGGTCGGGTCGTGCGCCACCGAGAAATAAATCTGCAGCAGCTGGCCGTAGCTGACCTGGGCCGGGTCGTAGGTGATCTCCACGGCTTCGGCGTGACCGCTGCGGCCGCCGCTCACCGTGTCGTAGTTGGCGGTGGACGCCTGTCCGCCCGCATAGCCGGAGACGGCCGAGCTGACGCCCTTGACGTGCTGGAACACGGCCTGCACGCCCCAGAAGCAGCCGCCGGCCAGCACGGCTTTCTCCTGCGCGGCGCCGGCGGGCGCGTCTTGCGCGGGAGGCGGGATCAGGACGGCGGTCTCGGCCGAGGCGGCAATCCCGGGCAGCGTGGCGGCGAGGGCGCAGGCGGCCGTCAGCAGGCCGGGAAGTTTGCGCGACAGGAATGAGGCAGGCATGGCGATGGATCCTATGGTTTGGGGGGTGAGGCGGCGCGTGTGTCTCAGCTCTGCGCCGTGAAGCGCAGCGCGACGCCGTTCATGCAGTAGCGCAGGCCGGTCGGGCGCGGGCCGTCGTCGAACACGTGTCCCAGATGGCCGCCGCAGTTGGCGCAATGCACCGCCGTGCGGACCATGCCGAAGGTGCGGTCCTCGGTCTCGCCCACGGCGTCCGGCAGGGGCTGCCAGAAGCTGGGCCAGCCGGTGCCGCTGTCGAACTTGCGGTCCGACGAGAACAGCTTGTGGGCGCAGCCGGCGCAGGTATACAGGCCCTTGCGGTGCTCGTTGTTCAGCGGACTGGAATAGGGCCGTTCGGTGGCCTCGCGCCGCAGCACCTCATATTCCTCGCGGCTGAGCCGTTCGCGCCATTGCGCGTCGCTGAGCGCATAAGGAAACGATGCGGCGGCCGGCTGCGCGGCGCGGCTGCCCAATGCGGGGGCCAGCGCGGCGGCCAGCGCCGCCGCCGCGCCCGTGCCCAGGAAGCGTCTGCGTCCCAGTGTCATGGCTTGCTCCTTGCTTGTATCGCGGGACCGGCCGGCGCCTGGTCGTGGCGCGTCCGGGCCGGTCCCGCTCCATGTCGGTGACGGCGCGCGTCGCGCGCGCCGGCTTGCTTACTTGGACATGCCATCCTTGCTCATGCCGTCCTTGGACATGCCGCCTTTCGACATGCCATCCTTCGACATTCCGTCCTTCGACATTCCGTCCTTCGACATCCCGTCCTTCGACATCCCGTCCTTGGCCATGCCGCCCTTGGACATGCCATCCTTCGACATGCCGTCCTTGGACATCGCATCCTTGGCCATGCCGTCCTTCTTCATGCCGTCCTTGCCCATGGCGTCCTTGGACATGCCGCTTTTCTGCATGCCGTCCTTGCTCATGTCATCGGCGGCATGCGCGGCGACCGCGCCGAAGGCCAGGCACAGGGAAAACGCGGCGGTGGTGAGAGTCTTCATGATGATTTCCTTCAATGGTGATGAGTGCGGGAGAAAAAGAGCGAGATCCACCTAGCTGCCGCCGAACCAGTTGTAGCCCTGGTCCTCCCAGTAGCCGCCCGGGTAGGTGTTGGTGACGAAGATCGCTTGGATATGCTTGGGGTTCTTGTATCCAAGCTTGGTGGGCATGCGCAGCTTCATCGGGAAGCCGTATTCCGGCGGCAGGGTCTTGCCGTCGTAGGTCAGCGCCAGAATGGTCTGCGCATGCAAAGCGGTGGGCATGTCGATGCTGGTGTAGTAGTCGTCGGCGCACTTGAAGCCTACGTAGCGCGCGCTCAGGTCGGCGCCGACGCGCTTGAGGAAGGCCGAGAACGGCACGCCGCCCCATTTGCCGATGGCGCTCCAGCCCTCGACGCAGATGTGGCGCGTCACCTGGTCGATCTGCGCCATCCGCCGCAGCTCGTCCAGCCGCCACTGGCGTTTGTCCGCGACCAGGCCGCTGACCTCCAGGCGGAACGATTCCTCGTCCACGTGCCGGACCTCATCGATGCCGTAGTAGGCATTGAACGGAAACGGCCGCGTGATCATCGATTCCGGATAGGTGGGCGCGAGCTTGTCGGGGTCGAACAGCCAGGCCTGCACGCGGTCGTTCCAGCGCGAGACGACGCCCAGCGCTTTTTCCGCGCTCTCGTTGTCCGACAGCGAGCAGCCGGACAGCATGGCCAGGCCGCCCAGCGTCAGTCCACGAGCGAGGAAGGCGCGGCGGGCGGGCGCGTCCAGGCGACGCTCCACCAGGCGCGAGGCTTCGCGCAACACGGCCGGGCCGTCGATGCCGGGCAGGGACAGGGGTTTGCGAGGCTTCACGTGCGACTCCTTACTTTCCGCGGATCATGGCGAGCAGGCTGCGGGGCACCAGCGCCACCATCGCCAGGTGGACGAAGACGAAGGCGACCAGCAGCGCCATCGCATAGAAATGGATATGGCGCGCCATCTCGTAGCCGCCCAGCAGTTCGCGCAGCACGCTGAACTGCACCGACTTCCACAGCACCAGCCCAGACAGCACCAGCACCGTGATATCCAGCATCACGAACAGATAGGCCAGCCGCTGCACCTGGTTGTAACGGCGCGGATCGGCGTGCGAGAGACGGCCGCGCAGGGCCGCGCCCAGGTCGGCGAGCACGCCGCGCGGGCTCAGGGGGAAGAATTTGCGGCGCAGCCGGCCGCTGGCCAGGTTCAACGCCAGGTACAGAAGACCGTTCAGGCCCAGCAGCCACATGCCGGCGAAATGCCATTGCAGCGCGCCGCCCAGCCAGCCGCCCAGCGTGTAGTCGCGCGGGAAGCTGAAGTCGTAGAGCGGCGAGGCGTTGTAGATGCGCCAGCCGCTGGCGATCATCACCAGCACCGCCAGCGCGTTCAGCCAGTGCGTCAGTCGCAGCCAGCCAGGGTGGATGGCGGGCGCCGGCGGGGCGGCGGGATTCGGGGGGACGGTCGCGGCGGTCATGGCGGTTTCCTGGGCGGCTGGCTTCGGTTGACGCCATTCTTTCCCCGGGGCCGTATCCAAGTCCTCACGCAAACTTAAAAAAAATGTGATAACTCGGCCGCGCCGATTGGCGACAATAGCGCTATCCCATCGCCCGAGCCCCCCATGGAACCCTCCCGCCGCGTGCTGATCGTCGAGGACGACGCCCATATCGCCGAATTGCTGCGCATGCACCTGCGCGACGAAGGCTACGCGGTCGAGCATGCCGCCGACGGCCATGAAGGCATGCGCCGGCTGGAAGAGGGCGGCTGGGACGCGTTGGTGCTGGACTTGATGCTACCGGGCGTGGACGGCCTGGAGATCTGCAAGCGCGCGCGCGGCATGGCGCGCTACACGCCCATCATCATCACCAGCGCCCGCTCCAGCGAGGTGCACCGCATCCTGGGCCTGGAGCTGGGCGCCGACGACTACCTGGCCAAGCCCTTCTCGATGCTGGAGCTGGTGGCGAGGGTACGGGCGCTGCTGCGCCGCAGCGACGCGCTGGCGCGCAACGCCCGCATGGACGCCGGCACGCTGGAGCTGCACGGCCTGGCCATCGATCCGGTGGCGCGCACCGCGCTGCTGGATGGGCGCGCGCTGGACCTGACGCCGCGCGAGTTCGACCTGCTGCATTTCTTCGCCCGCCATCCCGACAAGGTCTATTCGCGGCTGGACCTGCTGAACCAGGTCTGGGGCTACCAGCACGAGGGCTACGAGCACACCGTCAACACGCACATCAACCGGCTGCGCACCAAGATCGAGGACGACCCGTCCGAGCCGCGCCGCATCCTCACTGTCTGGGGGCGCGGCTACAAGTTCGCCGCCACGCAGGGAGACGCGGCATGATCAAGCGCCTGAGCCTGACCCAGCGCCTGTCCGCCGTGTTCGCGCTGCTGCTGTTGGCTTGCTGCGGCGCATCGGCCTGGCTGCAGATGGCGGCCAACGCCCGCTACGAGCAGGAAGTGGTGCAGCGCCTGTCGGGCGGGCTGGCCGGCCATATCGCCGGCGCCAACGAACTGATGGACGCCCAGGGCTGGAAGCCCGAGGCGGTGCGCGCGCTGTTCGACAAGCTGATGGCCGTGAATCCGGCGGTCGAGGTCTACCTGCTGGACCTGGACGGCCGCGTTGTCGGCGATGCCGCGCCGCCGGGCCAGCTCAAGCTGGACCGCGTCGACCTGGCGCCGCTGCGGCGCGCGCTGGCCGGCGGCATGCTGCCCATCATGGGCGACGATCCGCGCAACGCCGGCGCGCGCAAGGTCTTCAGCGTGGCGCCGGCGCGGGCCGGCGGCAAGGACATCGGCTACGTTTACGTGGTGCTGCAGGGCCAGGCCCACGACGAGCTGGCCATGGCCGTGTCGCGCAGCACCGTGCTGCGCACCACGCTGTGGTCGATCGCGCTGGTGGCGCTGCTGGGCCTGGTGGCCGGCCTGGCCGCCTTCGCCCTGATCACGCGGCCGCTGCGCGGGCTGACGCGCGCGGTGCGGGCCTTCGACGGTGGCGACAGCGGCGCGCTGGCGGCGCTGGAGGATGGCGGCAGGGATAGCGACAAGGATAGCGACAAGGCCGGTGGCAAGGATGGCGCCCCGGACGCCGCTCGCGGCGGCGACGAGATCGTCGCGCTGCGGCGCAGCTTCGCGCAGATGGGCCGCCGCATCTCGGAGCAATGGCGCGAGCTGACGCGCCAGGACCAGCAGCGCCGCGACATGGTCGCCAATATCTCGCACGATCTGCGCACGCCGCTGACCTCGTTGCACGGCTATCTGGAAACGCTGCGGTTGAAGGACGCGACGCTCGAAGCCGATGAGCGTCGTCGCTACCTGGACATCGCGCTGGCGCAAAGCCGCAAGGTGGGCCGGCTGGCGCAGGAGTTGTTCGAGCTGGCGCGGCTGGAGTCCGGGCTGGTGCGGCTGGAGCCTGAAGTGTTCTCGCTGCCCGAGCTGATGCACGACGTGGCGCAGAAGTTCGAGCTGGCCGCCGAGGCGCGGCGGCAGCGGCTGCATATGGAAATCCCGCCGGACCTGCCGGCGGTGCGGGCCGACCTGGGCCTGATCGAGCGCGTGCTGACCAATCTGCTGGACAACGCCATCCGCCACACGCCGCCGGGCGGCGACATCGCGCTGCGGCTGGCGCGGTTGCCGCAAGGCCTGCGGGTGCAGGTCGCCGACACTGGCGAAGGCATTCCCGCCTCGCTGCGCGCCGGCCTGTTCACGCGCGCCTCGGCGCTGAGTCATGGCGCGCGCGACGGCGGCGGGTTGGGACTGGTGATCGTGCAGCGCATTCTGCAGCTGCACCAGAGCGAGATCCGGCTGGTGGACCGCGAGGCGCCGGGCGCCTTGTTCCAGTTTGATTTGCCGGCCGCGCGCTAGCGGTGGAAGCATCCATGTCCAAGCTGAAATCCATCCTGTTGCTGTGCGCCCTGGCCGGCGGCGCCTACCTGTGGTTCCAGCTGTCCAACCTGCACATCGCCATCGGCGAGCGCGCGACGGGCGGCTATGACGGCGCGTCGACCCGCTCGCCGGAGGACGTCGACAGGGCGGTGCGCGAGGCCGAGGAGGCGGCGGCGAAGGCGCAAGCCGCACGGCCCGAAGCGCAGCGCGGCAACCAGGCCGGGCCGAGTCAGGCCGGGCCGCGCTAGGCCAGGTCACGCTTCGCGGTCGCCGCCACCCGGCTGACCCGGCCCGCGCCGGCATCCACGTCCAGCAGATCGCCATCGGCCACGGCATCGAGGATGCCGGGCACGCTGGCCAGCGCGGGGATGCCGAACTCGCGCGCCACGATGGCGCCATGGGACAGATAGCCGCCGGCCTCCATGACCAGCGCGCTGGCGCGCAGGAACAGCGGCGTCCAGGCCGGATCGGTGGACGGAGCCACCAGCACGGCCCCGGCAGGCATGGCCAGCCCGGCGGCCGGATCGCGCGCCACGAAGGCGGGGCCGCGCGCATGGCCGGCCGCCACCGGCGTGCCGCGCCAGCTGTCGGCGCCGGGATCGATTCCGGCATCCGCGCCGCGCGGCGCGCAGGGGCCGGCCAGCGCGCCGCCGTCGCTTTCCTCCACCACGTCCGGGTCTTCCGCGCCCGCCCATTGTTGCAGCTGTGTCCTGCGCCACGCGGCGCGCCGGGCCGCCGCGTCCGCCGGCAGTGCGCCGTCGGCCAGGGCCAGCAATTCCTCGACGCTCAGGTGGAACACATCGTCGGGCGCGGCCAGGCCGCCGGGGCCGGCGCAGCGTTCGCCCAGCGCCAGCGCGCAGCGCCTGGCGGCGGCGACGTAGCCGACCAGCACGCTGCGCGCGGCCTCGCGCTGGCGGCAGTCCAACCGCGCGCCGGCGATCAGCAGCCGCGCCAGCGGCCGCTTCCAGCGCGGCAGCGCCGCGTTCAGCGTCCGCCAGGCCGCAAGCGCGGCGGCCTCCTGGCGCGCACGCAGCGCGGCCGGGTCGGCGCCGATCAGGTTCAGCACGCTGTCCAGCAGATAATCCGGCGCTTCGCGCCAGCGCGGATGGCGCAGATAGGTTTCGTAGACGGCGCGATGGCCGTAGCGCTCCAGGAAGTCCGCGAAGGCGCGGCGAAACGGGCTGTCTGGCGGCAGCGCGTCGCGCCAGTCCGAGCCGCGCCGGTCGGGTGCGCGCAGCCAGGCCAGCGCCGCCGCATCGTCGCGCGCCAGCGCGGCCAGATCCATCAGCGCGTAGCTCTGGGCGGCCGTCACGCTGGGCGCGCCGCCAGCCATGAGCGCGGCGGTCAGCGCGTGGCTCTGGCCAGGGCAGGCCGCCTCGACCAGTTCCAGCAGTTTCGACAGGGTGCCGCCGGCCGAGCCTTGCAGGAAGAACAGGTCGTCGGCGGACAGCAGCGCGGTGAATTGCTCGCGCAGCCGTCGGCCCAGCGCCGCGGTGTCCTCGGGCAGGGCTTCCCCGGCCCAGGCGCGGGCGCGCGCGGCCTGTCGCGGCAGCCCGGTATTGGCGGCCAGCCGAATGGGAATGGCGCGGCGGCTGTAGGTCAGGATGCGCCAGCCGTGCAGCCACTTGCGCGCGCGGCCGATGGCCGGCGCGGCGATGGCCGGCTGCGGTCCGCCCAGCATGCTGTTGGTGAGCGCGGGCGCGACGCCGAGCGCGTCGTAGGCCAGCCACTGGATCGTGGACGCGTCCAGGTAGACCCGGCCATGGAACAGCCGGGCCAGCGCCACGCCGGGCCGGGGGCGGTAACCGGCCAGCTCGAAGCCGCGATTCAGCACGCGCAGGCACATGACGCGCAGCGCCTCCCATTCCAGCGCCGACACCGCATAGGGCAGCACCTCGCGCGTGTTGCCGCGCGACCAGTACGAGGGCTGGCCGCGCAGCCCGTCATAGGCATGGCGCGCCGCGGCGGTGATGGGGCGCGCCTGCAGGATCCAGAAACGTTGGCCGTCCCAGGCCCATTCCAGGTCGTGGCCTTGCGCCGAGTAGTCCAGCGCGCGGGCCGCGTCCCGGGCGATCGCGCCCAGCGCTTCGGCCTGGGCCGGCGTCAGCGTGGCGGCGCGCGCCTCATCGTCCCGCGTGGGCCGCAGGCCGGTGCCCTGGCCGTCGGCCAGCGGCCGGCTGGCCTGGCGCTTGGCGCCGATCCGGCTGGCGGCCAGGCGCCACGACAGCGTCGTCGCGTCCTCCCGCAGCCGGTACTCGTCGCCCTCGGCCTGGCCGCTGACCAGCGCCTCGCCCAGGCCCCAGTTGGCGTGGATCAGCATCTCGTCATGGCGTCCGCCGACCGGATCGCGGGTGAAGGCGATGCCCGAGACGCGTGCCTCGATCAGTGGCATGACCACCACGGCCATGCCGCCGTCGCCGGCCAGTCCCAGCCGTTCGCGATAGGCGCGCGCCTGCGGCGTGGCCGCCGAGTCCCAGATGCGGCGCGCGGCCGCGAACGCCGCATCGGCGCCGCGCACGTTCAGGCAGGACAGGTGGATGCCGGCAAAGGACGCGCCCGCCGAATCCTCCTGAGGCGCGGACGAGCGCAGCGCCAGCGGCAGGTCCAGCCAGCCGCGCGCCTCCAGCGCCTGGCGCAAGGCCTGCCGCGGGGCGGGGGGGCCCCCCCACGC